>CAMGJS010000009.1 GCA_946056455.1 uncultured Clostridia bacterium
ATAACAAATGATACAGAAATTAATTTTAATTTATTGCAAACAAACATATTTTGCAGAAAAAGTTTTGTTAAAAGTATAAAATACTACTGCGAATACTCTGATAAATTTATGTAAGCTTATTATTCGCATTATCTAGAATACCAGCGGTCCTTCGACCTGTATAGTATTTTTTGCACCTATATGCTCAATCCTGCTTTTATACTTGTCACCAAGAAAATAGAATCTGAGGCTGTCTTTATCCTTATCTATTATTTCAGACAGTTCCTGTTTGACTTCACGGAATTTTGCAGGGTCAATTACACATTCAAAAACGGAATTCTGAACACGGACTCCGTAATTGACGCACTTTTTTGCGACTCTGTTCAGCCGTCTGCGTCCTTCTTTTGTTTCGGTATTGACATCGTATGTAATCAGCACCATCATAATATCACTTCCACATAAAAACGGGATAACCGTCAAGTTCTCCCCTTATATATCTTGCAAGCAAAAGCGCCTGAACATAGGGGAGCAAGCCTCTTTCGACCTTTTCATTCAAAAAAGGATGTCTGATTTCTTCATATTTATAATTTTGCCACATAGAAAGAAAATTCCTTCTTGCATTTTCTGTGAGAAATACCGCTCCGTCCTCACGCTTTTCAAAATCTGAAGGCGATACACACTTTTTATTGATAAGCGTCAATACAAATCTGTCGCAGATGACGGCTCTGAATTCCTCAACCATATCGAGAGCAAGAGAGCGTCTTCCCGGGCGTTCAGTATGCATAAACCCTACATAAGGGTCAAGCCCTACGGATTCCAGCGCGTCTGTGCACATACCTGTCATAAGCGAATATGCAAACGACAACAGAGCGTTGACATTATCAAGCGGAGGGCGTTTATTTCTTGAATTGAAATAAAAATCTTCCTTCTGTTGAAGTATCATATCGTCAAAAACAGAAAAATAAACAGACGCCGCTTCTCCTTCAATTCCTCTTAATTCGTCAATACTATCCGCATTTAAAGCACTTTTTGCAGCAGAACGCAGAAAATCCGATTTTCGCTTGAATTTTTCAGTATCTATCCTCATTCCGTGATCTCTTAGAGTACGCTCGATGGAATAACGGCTGTTGGATATTTTTCCTGCAATAATATTTGAGGCTATTTTAAGACTCTCTGATTTATCGTCCGCAAGTCTGAACTGCTGACGGCGGAGAATAACATTTCCGCAGACATTTCCTTCAACACGGCAAAGAAAATGACCTGTTCTGCCCATAAATGACAAAGAAATCCCGTTCTCAACGCACTTTCCCATAAGAGCGGGACTTGCACCGAGAGCCCCGAACGCAATTATGCCGTTAAGATTATGAAGCGGAACTCTCCCGATCTCCTTGGATTTTTCGCTTATCACCACATTTTCTCCGTCAAGAGAAAGATATCTGTCGGGAATTGCGATATAAAGAGTATTCAATAGCTTTTTCATTTTGTTCAAGCCTCCAGCATATCCGACAAATATTCGGAAACCGTTTTAACGGAAGGAAGAGACGGCAGACAAATATCCTTCAAAGAACAGGCATTGCAATTTTTTGAGCGTTTTACAACGGGGGTTTTTCCAATGTGAAACTGCTTATGCATTTCTTCTATTGTCGCTTTTGTTTTCTGCCGTATCTCTTCATTGAATTCCACTTTTGTTCTTCTGCGTGTTTCGCCGTAAAACAGATACCCGAACGGTATATCGCAGCAAAGCATAAATTCAAGACACATTGCCTGAGCTACAAGCTGCATAATGTCCGAATCGTTCTCTTTGGGCTCGCCGCGCTTGTATTCAATGGGCGTAACGGTATATTTTCCGTCCCTGCCAAAAATTTCTGTACCATCCTGCGAACGCCTGAATTCAACGACATCACATTCGCCGCTGACGCCAAGCTCTGCTGACGAAACCGCCATTCCCCTTACGATAACAAGGTCGTTCCTCTTTTCGTTAAAATCTTTGTCGTGGACATTTCTGTGCATTATCCTGCCGTCAGCGGTACGGTAATTTTCGCACCATTGCTGTTCAATATGTATCAGAGCCCATTGCCGACGGCAGAATACAAAATGCTGAATTCCCGAAATAAGCAGATATTCATCCTCGTTATACATATTACATCAGGTCGTATATCTCGGGAGTGACTCCATCAAGCTTGTCAAGTGTGATGGTATAGCTGTTAAAATCAACAGGCTTCTTTACTCCGTCTTTAAGTTCGATATGAAGTGAACGGCGCACCTTTGCCGAGGAATTTTTCGGCGTCTTGCAATCGTGCTTCCACCAGTAAAGACGACATACTTCCATACTTCCTTCGGGGCGTGCAGAAGATGAATCGTTATCAAACAAGGTCATAAGAGCCTGCTTTATCTTTTCGGCGTCCTCGTCCGTAAATCCTGTTTTTTCAGCAAGCTGACAGTTTATGCTTCCGTGAACGACATACATAGCAAAGTCAACGCGATGCTTCATTCCCATTGTATCGGAAGCTTTGCCCTCTTTTCCGCTTTCGCTGTTGACGCTTTTTGTTATCTGCATACTTACTATATCAACGGGAGAAACGCTCACCGCCTGACATACTGAAACGGGACCTCTTACTCCTACCGATACGGGATCGTTCTTGAACGCAAACACCTGTCCGAAGCTTCTTACATCTATCCATTCGGCGCAAGCGGTTTTTTCAAACAATTCACGGTCTGTATTTTTACCGTTCTTTATTGCTTTGAGTGCGGCGTTGTTTTCCGCTCTTGTTCTCAGGCTGTCGCACCCATCATCGCATCTGTCGTCCGACTGGACAAATATCTTCTCGCCCATATCCTGCAAGCGATTTCTTATTTTTCTTTTAATACATACATCGGATATTTCGCCGAAGCCGTCAAAGCTTATTCTTGGGCGGTTTCCATCAAGAGGGTCGCCGTTGGGGTTTGCTCCTGTTGCTGTAATTATAAGCGAAAAATCAATTTTGTTCTGTAATGTACTCATTTTTATTCCTCCTCGTTTTCGTTTGTTGTTGATTTGTAAATTTCTGCAGTAAAGTGTGAATAACCTAAAAGATATGCAGGTTCAAGCGGCGAATCATCATTAAATGTTTCAAGCGACATCTTCCCCATTATATCCTGTTTGAGTCTGTCATAATACACCTTTTTTGCTCCCGCCAGTTTGTTCATATAAGGCAAAAGGCGCTCTTCAATCACCTTCCATGTCCTGCAAGGGTGATTTGAAAATGAATTCCAGTAGCGTTTTGCATTAGTTAATCTTTTTCCCTTATCCTCTTTTTCATAAGCGGAATTTTCTGCCGCGTCCGCTATTGCAAGCAGACAGCCGTAAAGATAGCTTCTGTCGGTTTCATTTGGGTCATAGCTCATAGTTGTTATACCTCCGTTTTCTGAATTGTATTTTCTTATCATACCGCACGCCGTTTCAAGGACAATGCGGTGATTATACGATTTTTCATATGCAAGCGGATTCGACGCTTTTCTGCAAAGCGCCCTGACAATATCAACAGGAAAGCTTCTTCCTTCTGTCACGCAGGGAATAAGCCTTACGACAGTTTCTCTGAGCAGTTCTTTTTTACACTCTATTCTGTCGCCCTGCTCTGTTCCGAAAGCACAGCCTGCAATTTCATAAATACTGAAATCGTTAAAGACAGAACGGTTGTTCTTTCCGTCAAAGCGTCTCCATGCGGTATTTTCATGCCAGCTTTTTATGTTATTGAAAAAATCCGAGCTTTCCATCTCTGAATACATCGAAACCGAAAGTCTTCCCGTTGTTGCAGCGTCAACGCCCATTATCATCACTTTGCTGTTATGGGTATATTCTTTCTGATACCCGAAAATCATCTTTTCAACAAGTTCAGCGTGTTTTGATTCCGTATCCGCAACAAATTCATCGTCGGGGAACTCGTCCATATAGCAGGCTGATAAATCAGACATTATTTTCGGCACAGGCTGCATTGCGCTTGCCCAGACCGCAACGGAAAGAGAATCGATTGAAAAGCCCTGCTTTGTAATCAGCCATTTAAGCGCATTGTGCATTTTCTGAGAAAATTCATAGCTTATCGCAAAAGCTTCTTCTTTATTGCTGAATTTTCCTCTGTATGTAAATCCGCTTTCATCATTTGCCGAGATAAGCTTTGCTTTATCGCCTGAATTTCTTATCTTTGACGGATGCTTATATGTTGTCGGAAGAATTTTTCCCGTTGCATAGCAAAGTTGTTCGTTACCCATTATGCTTGTATTGAATTGCAAAAAGCTGTCATATAGACTTTTGTCCTTCCAGGTTCTGTTTTCGTGTTCAAGGTCAGAATAATTTACACGAAATCTGACAAAAGAGTCTGCTTGCGCAATTCCCGCTATTTTGTAATCTTCCGTTAGCTTGCCTGTTGATTCATCGCATTTTAACACGCCGCAGGATACAAGGTCTTTGATAATACAGTCCTTTTCAACATAATTATAAACCGCTTTTACCGCAGGGTGAGTAAATTTGCTGTCCTTCCATTGTTCAAGCTGAGAAATATATGCCTTGAAATATTCGGAATTATCCGAGCGCTTTCCTACTGCATAATCTTTGTAGTCGCCTGCTATATATATCAACTTGTCGGCAAAAGGCATAGGAGAAATTCCGCTTGACCTTGAACCTGAATTTTCTGTTACGGGAATAACGGTGACAGCGTCTGATTTATCTATAGCTTTTGCCGAATCAAATGCGCCGTTTTCATCTATCGTGATTTCAATCTGAGCGTTAGCGGTCGAATGTGATACAGGCAATAATTCACCGCCGTTACAATTATTTTCATACACCCTGTAAAGTTCATCAGCCCAGCTCATCAAAATCACCTCCGCCGAATTCTTCAAGTCCCGAAAAATTATTATATTCCTTGCCGAAAGGCTTTATCGGCATATCCTTTATATGTCGTTTTATGGTGCAATCCTTTGGCGCAGTAAAATCAATAACTCCGTTTTTCATAACGGGCTCAAAGAATGTTATCGTCATCTTGCCCTTGTCGTCGGGTTCTGTTGCCTCATCGGCATAAATTGTTCCGCAATACATCAGATTGTAGGGTATCTCTCCGCTATTGTCATAGTACCCTTCACCCTCACCGAAAACGCAAGGCTCAACAAGGCATTGACATTCTCTTGTTCCGAGATAACAATCCCGTCTGCCTCCGCGTTCTATCATTCTTTTTGCGATGGAGCTGTGCTTGTTCAGATTTCTGTCTCCTGCAAGCTCGGGGCGGTTATAGTTCCAGTCAAAATGCGCCCTGACCTGATAATGAACATCGGCAAGATAAGTGTAATACGCAAGGTCGTTTCCTCCGCTGTAGGATATAGGGCGCATACCCTTGCGGACTGTTCTTATCCTGTTCATTATCCTTACGCTGTCGATGGTCCAGATAAGAGTTGGTTTAAAATAAACGCTTTGTAAAATTCCTTTGAGAGCCTCGTATGTTGGAATCATATAACTGCATTTTTCTCCGCCCGCTCTTGTTAAAACATCGGAAAAAAGCGCATAGTCGCCCTTGACTGAAAACTCGACATAGTTTTTTTCAGGTTGTCCACTCATTTTTTTCATTCCTTTCTGTTTTAGTTTCTAGTGTGATTTTATAATAGTCTTTTGCAAATGTCAAGCGATTTTTAAAATGTTCACAAAAAGTTCACATTCGCAAATATATCAAATGATATACTATAAATGTCGTCTGCTTAGCAGGCGTGGATTGAAATTAGTGTGATTTTATAATTGCACAATCCTGCCGCATGGATTTATTCTATGCGGCGCTTTTTTTTTAAAAAATAATAGCTTCCGGCGGTGTTCCTTTAAGAGTTACTCCAAGCTCGTTGTCATAAAATCTTTCAGATAGAACGATTGCGCCGTTTTCAAGCTGATAAACCGCCCCTTCATTTAAAAGCTTTTTCAACATTCCGTCATAAACATTAACTGTATACGATTGGAGCTTTCTCATTGCTTCTTCAAAATCCGACAAAGAAATATTTGAGCCGATTTTCTTTATCATTCTTTTTGCCTCGTCATCATAAGGGACAATCACACCGACGGTATTATTATCAATAACATTAAATATACTTCCTGCCGTCTTAAATGCCTGAGAGGTATATGTACGCTCTTTGATTTGTCTGATGTTCCATCGGTTTATGTCAAGCGACAGCAAATTCATCAGATTATCTTTTCCGTCGGGAGTATTGTAATCAAGCTCTTTTCCTGCTTCTCGATACAGTTTTTTGAAATACATTTCCATAGGTTCGGGCATAAGCAGGTCGTCATATTTTTTGCTGTTTATCAGAAGCCTTGAATTGCTTTGTGACATTTCGATTTCTTTCAGCCTGCCAAGCCGTTCATCTCTTACATATAGTATATATACGGGACAAATTTCATCTCTTTCTCCATTTCTGTTGCATCTTCCTGCCGCCTGGGCCGCATTGTCAAGCCCAGCCAGCGAACGCACAACGCACCCGAAGGAAATATCCACGCCTGCTTCTATAAGCTGAGTTGTGACACATATCACTCTTTTGCCTTCGGCGATAAGACTTTTTGCCTTTTCGATAATGCTCTTTCTGTGCTTCGGGCACATATTTGTGCTGATATGAAGCATAGTCGCTTTGTCTTTATTACCGGCATTGTCGTTTATCTTTTTCATAATACCGAATATTTCGGATGCCGAGGATTTGGTGTTTAAAACAACAAGAAGACTTTTATGTTCAAGATATTTTTTATAGCAGAACTCTGCCGCTTCGTCAAAGCTATACCCCTCTTTTGTAACTTCAGGCACAAGCCTTGTCCTTTTGAATATTTCAAAATCCTTGAGGTAATCTCCTGTAATATCCCTTTCTTTATCATATATTACGGGGAATTCAGTATCGTCAAAGACAGGCTGGGTTGCCGAGCAAAGCACAACCGTACTGCCGCAGATATGGGTGAGGAAATTAATCGCCATATTGAAAAGGTTGACGCATTTTGTCGGAACAGACTGTACTTCATCAATGATTATGACAGACCTGCAAAGCCTGTGCATTCTCCTTACCGCTGAGCTTTTTCCGTCAAACAAAGCGTTTAAGAACTGAACAAGAGTCGTTGCAATTACGGGTATATCCCACTTTTCTGTGCGGAGCTGATATTCTTCGTATTCTTCTTCAGAATCCATTTCATTGAGGATATTTGAATGATGTTCGAGAAAATTGCCTTCACCGCATAATTCTTTGATAACCGCGCTGTTCTGTTCGAGTATCGACATAAACGGAGCTATGTAAAAAATTCTGTCCATATCAAAGCGTTTGCAGTATTCAACAGCATATCTTAAGGATGAAAGCGTTTTTCCGCCTCCTGTGGGGACGATAAGACGGCATACTCCTGCCTTATGGCCTGCAAATCTTGCGCAACGGTCAGAAATGCTTTGTCTTTGCAATGATATTTTATCAACATTCCCCGAAAAACCTTTTAACTTTTCTTCAAGACTTTTTTGAATATCTTCCCAGAGTTTTTTTGTATCATATTCCTTCTCTGTGTGACAATCAAACATAAAGTCGGCGGTGTCTGTACGGTCGGCGTCGATAAGTACAGATTCCATCAGTCGTTCAAACATTCCAAGATAAAATGCAAGGTCCTTTTTTGTTCTGCTGATTTTTTTCAGCTTTTCTCTTGCCTTTGAATACTCTTCTTCACAAAGCGGAAAAAGCGTTTTAATCTCCTCTCCGAATTCTTTATCAAATTCGGAATAAGCCTCGTCATATCCTTCGTTTTTTGATATTCTCTCGGCAAGATAATCTTTTCCGTCTTCTTTCAGCCAGTCATGCAGACCATGATGTGATATTACGATATGCGCTAATAGTGAAGCGGTCTCATAGGCGGCAGGCTCGTTTATCTTCCTTGCATATTCGCATATTATTCTTGCGCCCGTATAGCTGTGGTCTATATCTCCCCTTTTTTTATTGCCGATACCGTGAATATAATCATTGAATCCGTTTGTCATTTTTCCTGCGTCATGGATAAGTCCCCCAAGCCTTGCAAGATTATTAAGACCTGTCTTTTCGGCATAGCCCTCTGCTAATCGTGCAGTTTCACAAAGATGTGAAATAACCGATTGCTCCGCTTTGTCTGCGTCTCTTATATGCGCAGTATATCCCATTAAATTCACCCCTTTTGACAAAATATTGTTCATGTAATAATTATAACATTTTTTCTGTCTTAAAAAACGAACAGTAAAAAGATCGGATTAAAAAATATATGCCGAAATTTATATATTTATACCAAGTTTTTGTCGATATATGTCGTAAATATATCCTATATACCGTCCGGACCTCCTAACTGGCTTATGATAATTTTAGCCATAGCGGGATTAGGGTTCTTGATTTTTACGGGGTACTGCAACTTTTTCTCATAATTCCACATAACTCAGTCCTCCTTTTCCCAGGGCCATTTGCCGTCGGTCCAGTCCCAGCTTTTTTCCGCCCTGGACTGTCTGTAATTCAAAGGGCCGTACTCTTCAACATATTTCTTTACCGCTTCGTTATAAAGGTCGCGGTATTTTCTGAAATAGGCAAGCCCCTCGGTGCAGGTCTTGTGCGTGTCAAGATAAAGTGCTATTTCATCAATGACAAAGCTGTACATCATAATCGTCTTTAAAAGGCATTCCTGCTTAGCGTCTGTTTTCATCTGGTACCGCCTCCTCGCCTATAAATGGAAAATCAAGAGATTGAAAAATCGTTCCCCTTGAAAAAGCTATGTTTTCGGCATAGGGTTTTTCCCAGTACTGAAAGGGAACATATGCCATTGCAAGCGACAGCTTATCGGGCAATGCGCTTTCGGGCATTCTTAATGCGTTTGTATTATTCATAAGGATTTATCCTCTCTTCTGTTTTGTTTTGTCCGTTGGACACTACTATACTATGCGTCTTTCGACAAAATGTGATAAATGAAAAGGGTATCGGAATTTTCCGATACCCTCTAAGTAATTGTATTTATTTTTGCGGATACTCTTTAAGCTCCCTTATATATGCAAAGGTCTCTTTTTCTCCCTTTTCCGAAAGCATAACAAGCAGGCTTTCGATAAGGTCCGATGTATCCTTGTCGACATTTCTTCTTGCCTTGCCGCGCATAAAATATTCAAGTGCCGCGCCATCGTGATATTTGTCCTTCATATATATTTTACTTGCCGCAACCCTGTCGCAGAACATTTCCTTTACATACTTCACGGGCATTTTAACGGGAAAAATCTGCTTTGTCTTGTAGTTATAGTCGGTCCAGTATTCAAAGTGGTGCTTGTTTCTGCCCTTGTGGTGCATCCAGGCGGCAGAATAGCCTATGGTTTCACGCTCCGCCTCGTGAGGAGAACGGTTGCCCTGAAAATATTTTACACCGTTTAAGAATTCCTCAAAGCTGTATTTTGAAAGGTCGTGCAAAAGTCCCTGAAAGGGTATTCCCGCCTTGAAGCAATGCTTCATAACAGCGTTGCGGTGCTTTGTTACAGTTATAAAATGCTTTAATGCCTTGCCCACATAAAACGCTCCTTTGTGCCGACTTACTATGCCAATAATATAGCACAAAGGGGCATTTTTGTCAATTTATCCGAATATCGTTTTGGTGATACTCAGCACAAAGAGCGTTCCTGCGCTGAGGTATCTTAAAAATTTGCATTTGTCACCGAATTTCTCACCGATTTTTCTGCCGACAATCATAAAGGTCAGCCCCATTATAAAGGCGAGAATTGTGGACTCTAAAACATAATCCGAGCCAAAACAGAACCCCGTTGTCAATGCGTCGACCGAGAGTACAAAGCTGAGACCTATTGACTCCTTGAACGAAATAACGCCCGATTTGTCTTTATCGGCTGAAATGTCCCTTTTTTCTCCGAAAGCGCACCATAAAGACATCGCAAACAGTGTTACTCCGCCGAAAACGCGAAAAGCTATGGGAGGGATAACTCCCTTTGCGGCGCTGTAAAGCATAAGCGAAAGCAACAAAAACATAGAACCCACAAAGCTTATCACCGTTGAAGAAATCAGCGGAATTTTAATCTTTTTTACTCCCAAAGAGACCGCCGCCGCAAAAATGTCGATGCAGACGGCAAAAACCAGAAATGCAGAAGAAAGCATATTAACACCTCGTTTTATGATATATTGCATTTTATGCCGTTATTGCAAATAGGTGACTTTTGTGATATACTTTTCTAAGATACATTCTGTTGACAAAGGGGTGAGGCGGTACGGACTTTTTCTCGGCAATAAACGAGCTTTCGGGTGTGGGCAAAAAGCGCGCGGAGCTTTATAAAAAAATCGGGATAAATAAAGTCAAGGACTTACTTTGTCACTACCCCACAAGATACACCGACTACACCTCGCCCACAGAGATTGAAAACGCTGTCACCGAAGAAAACAATGTCATAAAGGCGATAGTCACAAAAAAGCTGCCCGAACAGAGAATAAGAAAGGGTATGACCGTTTATAAGCTGGTGATAACCGATTTTTCGGGCGATATGATTGTCACATTTTTTAATAATGTCTATGCGTGGAACGGCGTCAAAGAGGGCGAAGAATACCTCTTTTACGGCAAAGTTACAGGCAATTTCATAAGAAAAGAGCTTAACTCGCCCACAATAATACGGGTTGACAGCGACGAAATGATAATGCCCCATTATCATCTCACCGAGGGACTTACCTCAAAGATGATACAGACAAATGTGAAAGAGGCTTTAACCCTTTTTGATAATTTTCCTCACGAATATATGCCCAAAGAGGTCTTAGCCGAAAACAAGCTCTGCTCCCTTTCCTATGCGTTGAAGAATATTCACTTCCCGAAGGACAACACCGCTCTTGAAATCGCAAAAAAGCGACTTGCCTTTGACGAGCTTTTTCTTCTGCAATCGGGACTATTATTTCTTAAAGGACGAAACAAAAGTCTTACGGGTTGTAAGATGAAAAATACCGATATATCGGAATTTTACCATAGTCTACCCTTTGAGCTGACAAACGCGCAGAAAAATGCCGTCAAGGATATAACAAAGGATATGTGCGAAGATATTCCGATGAACAGACTTTTACAGGGCGATGTAGGCTCGGGCAAGACGGCTGTTGCGGCGGCGGCTTGTTATTTTTCAAAGAAAAACGGCTGTCAGTCGGCTCTTATGGCTCCCACGGAAATTCTCGCCTTTCAGCACTATGAAACCCTTAATGGATTTTTGCAAGGGTTGGAAGTTACTGTAGCACTTCTTACAGGCTCAATGACGGCAAAGCAGAAAGCTCTTTTAAAAGAGAGAATAAAATCGGGCGAAATAGATGTCGTTGTGGGGACACACGCACTTATCACGCAATCAACGGAGTTTAAGAGGTTAGGTCTTGTCATCACCGACGAACAGCACCGCTTTGGCGTAAATCAGCGGGCAACCCTTGCCGAAAAGGGAGAAAATCCCCACAAGCTGGTAATGTCGGCAACGCCTATTCCGAGGACGATGGGGCTTGTGGTTTACGGCGACCTTGACATATCCATACTCAACGAGCTACCCAAGGGCAGAGAGCCTGTTGAAACCTATGCCATAAAGGGTGCAAATTTAAGGGCGAGAGCGTTTTCGTTCGTCAAAAAACAGATTGACGAGGGCAGACAAGGGTATATCGTATGCCCGATGATAGACGACAGCGACAGCGGACTTATGGCGGTGAATTCCTATGCAAAAAAGATAAGCGACAGCTATTTTTCGGGCTACACGGTGGGAGTTCTTCACGGCAAAATGAGTGCGACGGAAAAGGACAGCATAATGTCGCGCTTTAAGTCGGGGGAGGTACAGCTTCTTGTTTCGACAACCGTTGTCGAAGTAGGAGTAGATGTTCCCAACGCGACGGTTATGCTCATTGAAAACGCAGACCGCTTCGGGCTCTCTCAACTTCATCAGCTAAGGGGCAGAGTGGGCAGAGGAAAACACAAGAGCTACTGCGTTCTTTTGACCGAAAATTTAAGCGACGATTGCCGAAAGCGCCTTGAAATAATGACATCAACGACAGACGGCTTTAAAATCTCCGAAGAGGATATGCTTCTGCGTGGGTGTGGAGATTTCTTCGGTGAAAGTCAGCACGGTCTTCCGCCCTTGAAGCTTGCAACATTCGACAGCGAAACGCTTGAAATAACGCAGAAGGCGGCAAAGAAAACCATAGCAAAGGACGAAAGCCTAGAAAGTATGCCACAACTGAAAAAGGCGGTAAATTCGCTGTTTTTCAAAGAAAGCGAAAATATTTTGAATTAAGGCTAAACTTTTTTGGTGACCGACCGATATATAACTTGGAAGGTCACTCAGTGCTTCCGCAAACGGCTCCCGGAATGCGCATCCGGGAGCCGACAGTTCCCTTTTTTAAGCAAAGCCTTGTTCCACAGGTTCGGGTTGTTGCAGAATATGAAAATAAGGACGCCAAGGGGAGCCCCCTGAGGTGTCCTTTTTGCTTTTATCTCAATGACATAAAAAGGACACCCTCTGGGCGTCCTTTTATTTTGTCTTAGATTTTTCAATCCGTTCTGCGAAAAAGATTTGAAGAAATTACATAGTAACAAAGATAAATCTTATTGCGAAAAGTACTGCAATGATTGTTACTGTAATGTCCTTCTTTGTGTACTTGCCTGTGCAGAGAGTGATGAGTGTGTATGCTATTGCTCCGATACCGATACCGTTTGAGATTGAGTAGGTAAGAGGCATCATAACGAGTGTGAGGAACGCTGGAACTGCTGAGCGGAGGTCTTCCATATCAACCTTGGCAAAGTTCTTTACCATAAGAACGCCGACATAGATGAGCGCAGGAGCTGTTGCCGCCGAGGGAATAATGCTTGCAAGAGGGCTGAAGAAAAGGCATACGATAAAGCATACCGCTGTTGAAAGAGCTGTAAGTCCCGTTCTTCCTCCTGCCGCAACGCCAGAAGCGGACTCAACGAAGGTTGTGCAGGTCGATGTTCCGAAGAGCGAGCCTGCAACTGTTGCGATGGAGTCTGACATCATAGCCTTGCCTACTCTTATGGGGTCGCCGTTTTCGTCAAGCATATCAGCCTCAGACGCTGTACCGTAGAGTGTTCCGAGTGTGTCGAACATATCAACAAGGCAGAATGTGATGATAAGCATAATAGCATTGAAAATTCCGCCGATGTGAGGTCCCGAGAAAGCGTTTGCCCAGGCGTCACCATTGAAAAGTCCCATAAAGCCTACCTTGCCGAAATCTGCAAAGGACTGTCCTATTGCCGAAAGGTCAAGTGAGGGGAGCTGCCAGGTTGCAAGATAATAAATAACTGTTGAGGCAAGGATACCGATGATAACATTACCCTTGACTTTGAGCTTGCCGAGAACTGCGATGATGATAAAGCCCAAAAGTGCAACGAGCGCAGGGGTAACAGCCGAGAAATCTCCCGAAAGTCTTGCGCCGTTTATATCAACAAACTGGGTGAGTGTGTAAGGGTTGTCCTGAATAATGCCGACATTCTGGAAGCCGATGAAGGCAATGAAAAGTCCGATACCTGCAGGTATTGACTTTTTAAGGCAGTCGGGCATAGCCTTTGCGATATATTCACGAAGTCCCGTAACAGAAAGAATAAGGAAGATTACTCCCGAAAGGAAGATGATAACAAGTCCCGAATGATAACCTGTTATAAGGTCTGTTCCCGCAAAATATGCGCCTGAAATGAATGTTGTGCAGAAGAATGCGTTAAGTCCCATTCCGCAGGCCTGCGCAAAGGGGAGCTTTGCAAAGAATGCATAAAGGAGCGTTCCGATAATAGCGGAAAGAACCGAGCCGATGAATACTGCGTTCCAGATTTGTCCGAGAGTAGCAGAATCCGCGCCGAGACCAGCAAGCCAGCCGTTTGCTCCACCTGCCGCAACCTGATTTGGGTTTACAAATACGATGTAAGCCATTGCAAAGAAGGTTGTTATACCGGCGAGTATTTCTGTTCTGACAGTTGTGTTGTTTTCTTTAAGCTTGAAAAACTTGTCCAAAAGAATAACCCCGTTTCTTAAAATATTTAGAGCTTGACGCTCCATATAGAATTTTACAACAATTTGCCGAAAAATGCAATATAAAAA
>CAMGJS010000010.1 GCA_946056455.1 uncultured Clostridia bacterium
AAGACAGATATGCTTTACGCCGAGCTTGCCGCAAGAGGATACCCCAAAAATTCAATGAACTATTCGATTTTTACATCGAATGTCAACCTTTTTTCTACTGACTTTGAAAGACGGGAATATTCGAGAATGCAGAGTCAGGAGCGTTTAGGTCAGATAATAAAGAAATACGACGGCGTACTTGACGCGGCGGTAACGCTCAACATCCCCGAAACGAAAAACACGGTAATAAGCTCAACAAAGGCTGTTCCGTCGGCTTCGGTCTCGGTAACTCTCCGTGAGGGAATGTCCCTTGCGCCCACGCAGATAACAGGTATCCAGAATCTTGTTGCGGCGGCGGTAACGGGGCTTGAACCCGATTCTGTAGTAATACTTGACGGAGACCTTAACTTTATCACCGCCGACAACATTGTCAGTTCGGGCGAAAATCTTAACATAGAAAGACAGAAGCTTATCTTCAAACAGCAGTATGAAGAAACCTTCAAGTCCGCAATAATCGAGCTTTTAGGTCCCGGATACGGCGAAGAGAATGTAAAGGTTGCCGTTAACGCAGACCTTAACTACGACAAGCAGGTTTCGGAGCTTACCGAGTACCGTCCCTCACACGATGACGGCAGCGGAATGGTTCAGCACGAAGACCACGAAAACTCATCGGGCGCCACAAACGGCGACGGCGACATTGTGGGAGTTGAAACCAATGCGGACGATACATACCCCACAGGCGATGTGGGAAGCAGCAGTGTCTGGAGCAACAGCTCTTCATCTGTAAGCTATCTTGTAACAACCCTTAAACAACAGACCGAAAAGGCGGGATTTTCTGTAAACGACCTCACCGTTTCGGTTATGATATACAACGACACGGGATTTCTTTCGGACGATACAAAGGCGGAGCTTACATCGGTCGTTGCAAGAGCAACGGGAGTTGTCGAAAGCAGAGTCAATGTATCGAGCTTGCAGAAGTTCGGCACAACGCCCACAATTTCTCCGAGCGGAACGGGTTATCCGTTCAACTGGTCAAGACAGGTTTACTTTGTTGTAATGGCGGTAATACTTGCGCTTATCATTGTTATGCTCTTTGTTTATGTGAACATTTCGGGCAAGGCAAAGAAAAAGCGCCGTGCTTATGAAAAGCATCTTGCTCAGCTGAGAAAAACCTATGCCGAAAAATCTAATCCGTATAATATTGATGTAGAGGACGCAAGTGTAGCGTCGCTTGTCGACAGAGCCGATGTTGAAACAAGAGAAGAGGCTATCAGACGAGAAATTGAAGAATTTGCGCATCAGAACCCTGCTATGGTGGCTCAGCTCATCAAGAGCTGGATAAGAGAGGACGACGGTGATAACGATGGCTAAAAAAGAAGAAAAACAGCAGGCGGCTCAGCAGCAGCAGGCTCCCGTTACACCGATAGGCAGAGCGCCTGCCACGGAAGCTCCCAAGGAGGAGAAAAGAACTATTTCAAGCCTTGAACGCGCGGCGGTCGTTATCACCGCAATAGGCAAGGAAAACGCCGCCGAGGTCTATAAGCACCTGAGCGACGAAGAGGTTGAAAAGCTTACATACGAAGTGGCAAGAGCCAAGTTTATAGATATACGCTCCATTGACGGCATACTCAACGACTTTTACGAGCTTTGTCTGACGCAGAAGGTTATGACCGAGGGCGGTGTGGACTATGCAAGAGGAGTTCTTGAAAAGGCTTACGGTCAGGAAAGCGCAAAACAGCTGATGGAAAAGGTTTCGCGCTCGATGCAGGTTAAGGCTTTCGACTTTGTAAGAAAATCGGACTACAAGAACACGCTGGCTATATTGCAGAACGAGTCGCCCCAGACAATAGCGCTTATTCTCTCCTATGTCAATCCCGACCAGGCTTCCGCCGTTTTGTCGGAGCTTCCCCGTGAAAAGCGCGTTGATGTTGTTGAAAGAATTGCAAAGATGGATAACACCTCGCCTGATGTCATAAAGGCTATCGAGGCAACGCTTGAAAAGAAGTTCTCGTCCCTTGTTATGGACCTTACGGAAATCGGCGGTATCAATTACATTGCCGATGTCCTCAACCATGTTGACAGAAGTACCGAGAAGTTTATCTTTGACGAACTTATGACGCGCGACGCAGACCTTGTTAATGAAATCAGGCAGAAGATGTTTGTGTTCGAGGATATTCTTTTTATGGACGACGCTTCAATCCAGCGTTTTATCAGAGATGTGGACCAGAAGGACCTTGCTATTGCAATCAAGGGCTCAAATGCCGAGGTTGCCGCTTGTCTCTTTGCGAATATGCCGCAGAGAATGCAGGAGTCTATACAGTCCGAAATCGAATATCTGCATAATGTCCGTATGCGTGATGTTGAAGAAGTTCAGACAAGAATTGTATCTATCATAAGAAAACTTGAGGACGAGGGCGAGCTTGTAATCAGCAAGGGCGGAAAGGACGATGAGATTATTGCTTAAAATAATAAAATCGTCCGATTTGAGTTTAAGCTATGAGGCAGAGCCTGTCGCTATCGAAAACACCGTTGTTATCAAAAAAGAAGAACCAGAGGGAGAGGGCGTATTCGAGGCGTTTATCCCCGAGGACGCAACAGCGGAGTTTGAAGCGCAGAAAGCCGAAAAGGAAGCTTCTCCCCAAGAAAAGCTTGCAAAAGACCTTGAAGAAAAAGAAAAACTGCTTGCCGAGAGAGAAGAACAGCTGACAGCAATGGAGGCGGCTCTTGCGGCAGAAAAACAAAGGATAACCGACGAGGCGACAGAAAATGCAAAGCTTGCCGCCGAGGAGATTATCAGAACAGCCAACGAGGAAGCCGAGGTAATAAGAAAAGCGGCGGCTGAAAAAGGCTTTTCCGAGGGGAACGAAAAATCAAGAGTCCAGGCGGAAAAGTATATGAATGCCGCGGCGGAGCTTATCTCTCAGGCGACAGCGCAGAAAGAGGCTTATTACATATCCCACAAGGACGAACTTATCGAAACGGCTTGCTATATGGCTGAAAAGCTTGTTGCGGCAAAGCTTGATATGGATAAGAGCGTCATTGCAAGCATAGCGGCAAATGCCGCAAAGGGTTTCAGACATTCGCAGAGAGTGAAAATCTCAATAGCAGGCTCTGATATTTCAGCCGACGCTACTGCGGATCTGGACTTTATCAAGTCGGTTATAAAGGGTATTCCCGATATTGAAATCGAGGTTCTTGAAAACGCCTCGTCGGGAACGGTCGTTCTTGACAACGGAAGCGAGATAATAGACGCGTCCGTGCCCACACAGCTTGACTTTTTAAAGGAAATTATGGAAAACAGCAAAATCAAAAAAACGGGGGATTAAATGGAACTTTCCGACTTTAAAAAAGCGGTCGACAACGCCGATTTTTATCGCAGAATGGGAAAAATTGAAAAGATAATCGGTATGACCGTTGAAGCGTCGGGCCCCGAATGTAATCTTGGTGATATTTGCCGCATTTACCTTAAAGGTGAAAGCGATAAATATATATTTGCCGAAGTAACGGGCTTTTCTGACAACAAGATAATTCTTATGCCCTATTCAGACATTGAAGGGATAGGTCCCGGGAGCATTGTAGACTCCACGGGCGACAAGCTTTCAGTCAACTGCACACCTGAACTTATAGGAAGAATTATCGACGCTGTCGGCAACCCCTTGGACGACGGCGGACCTATTCCGAGAGGAGAAAAACGCAGTATAGCAGGTGAGCCTGTAAATCCGCTCACAAGACCTGCAATACACGACATTATCCCCCTTGGAGTAAAAGCTATTGACGGTATGCTCACAATAGGCAGAGGTCAGCGAATGGGCATCTTTGCAGGCTCGGGAGTGGGAAAATCCACTCTTATGGGAATGATAGCAAGAGAAGTCAAGGCGGACATAAATGTCATTGCCCTTGTGGGCGAGCGTGGACGAGAGGTTCTCGAATTTATCCAGCGTGACCTTGGCGAAAAGGGTATGGCACGGTCGGTGCTTGTTGTTGCAACCTCTGACCAGCCTGCGATGATGAGAAACAAATGCCCGATGACTGCTACGGCTATTGCGGAGTATTTCAAAGACCAGGGACTGAATGTTCTGCTTATGATGGACAGTCTTACCCGATACGCAATGGCACAAAGAGAGATAGGTCTTGCAACGGGAGAAGCTCCCATAGCAAGAGGCTATACCCCGTCTATCTACACCACAATGCCTAAGCTTCTTGAAAGGGCAGGCAACTTTGAAAAAGGCTCTATTACGGGAATATACACCGTTCTTGTGGAGGGTGACGATACCAACGAGCCTATTTCGGATACTGTCCGCGGAATTATTGACGGACATATCATTCTGTCAAGAAAGGTCGCCGCAAAGAACCACTACCCTGCTATTGACATCTTAGGAAGCGTTTCAAGACTTATGTCTGAAATAGCCCCGAAGGAGCAGAAAGCGGCGGCGTCAAAGCTCCGCAATCTCTTGTCGCTTTATGAGGACAACTTTGACCTTATCTCCATAGGAGCATACAAAAAAGGCTCAAACAAGGCTCTTGACGAGGCGATTATGAAAATCGACAAGATAAACGCATTTCTCACTCAGTCAACGGATGAGGCTTTTGAATTTGACGATACTGTAAGACTTCTTAAAGAGGCGGTCGGATAAGAATGAAAAAGTTCAGTTTTTCTCTTGAAAAGCTCAAAAGCTATAAAGAGCAGATAAAGAAGAGAGAAGAAAACGCTCTTGCCGCTTTAAGAGCCGAGCAGATGGAAAGACTTCGTGAAAAGGAAGAACTTTTAAAAGAGCTTGACAGGCGCAACAAAGACTTTGTGGAAAAGTCCGCAAAGGGAATGACCGCAATGGAGGTCGTCAGCGCAAAAGGGTTTATCAGCTATGTCGTTGACGAGATAAAGAAAAAGGACAAGGAAATAAGCGTGCTGTCGGCAAGGATAAACAAACAGCTTATAGCCGTGACGGAAGCGTCAAAGGAAGTTTCTACCTTAGAAAAGCTTGAAGAAAAACAGCTTGAAGAGTATAAGTTCAAGGCGAGAAAAGCCGATGAAGCCTTTATCGAGGAATATGTCGGAAACAGGCGGCATTACGGCAATTAAAAATCGGTATAAAGCGAAAAGCTTTATATATATATTTTATTGAATGAAAGGAGTGAAAACTATGTCAGATGTAGTTGTAAAGGAAACGTTTATCGAATTCGGTTCGTGGTATGAAAGAGATAGCCCGAAGGAACTTGTCAGCGACGAATTTTATAATTCACTGCTTGACAAAATCGACGCGGCGGCAAAGAAAAACCAGAACGCAGGTCAAAAGGAAGATAATCCTCTCTCAAAGGACAGCGAGGTCTCAGACCTTCTGAAAACTACCGCAAAGGATATTTTTGACGGCGACTACGGAGTGAATTTCAAGGATTCCTACGCTATTCTCGACGATGAGGACAAGGCTGAATTTGAAAGCATTATCCTCGACATTATGGGAGCTATCGAAGAAGAAATGGCAGACGAGGGCAAGGCAGGACTTGTTCAGAAAATGTTTGACAGATTATTCCCCCGTACTTCCGAGTATGTCGACCCGTTTGACGCGGTGAGGGAAACGCTTCTGAAACTTCAGCAGGAGGGAGATGTTACCCCCGAGGAGCTTATGAACCGTATCATTCCGATGATACTTGACGCTTCAACAAAGGGAGAAACTGAAATCACCTATGAATACGGTATCGTTAAAGTTGACGATGATGAGATGTCCCTGGAGGATATGTATTCGGCAATGCAGGAAATCGCCGCTATGATGGCACAGGTCGATGCGGAATTCAATCCCGATAATCCCGAAGAACCCGAGAACCCCGATGATATCACCGATATTCCCGAGGTGCCCGAAACCCCTGATGTTCCCGAAAATCCCGAGACGCCGGAAGTCCCCGAAACACCTGATGTCCCCGAAACACCTGAAACACCTGATGTTCCCGATGTTCCCGAAACACCCGAAGTACCTGAAACTCCCGAAGTACCCGATGTTCCCGAAGTACCGGAAACACCGACGGAAACCCCCGAAGTTCCCGAAACACCGACAGAAGCGCCCGACGCTCCGACAGAAAGCGTTGAGGGTTCAACAGAGCCTATCGAAACACCCGAGGAAATGGCTGAGCTTCTCTCAAGCGGACAGATAAGAAGAGCTTCGCAGAACATTGTGAGAAACAGCACGGAGCTTGAAGAAATCGCAGTTTCGACAGCGGCACAGAATGTTGACGGCTTTGCGGAAGTAACAATGAACGCCCAGACGGCGCAGTCCATTCAGTCGCAGGTTTTATCGGCAGTTGAAAGCAGACTTGCAAATATCGGCGTAAACGCAAACGACGAAGTGAACATTATCCTCAACCCTGAAAATCTTGGAAGAATATCCGTAAGAATTTCAAACGGCGGCGGAGATACCTTAATAAGAATTGCGGCTGAAAACGAAGAAACAAGAGCAATTCTTCTTGAAAGACTCCCCTCGCTTATGGAAAGCCTTTCGCAGATAAACAATTCCGTAAGAGAGATAACGGTTGAAGAAGTATGGCAGTCGGCAGAGATGCAGACAAACCTCTTCGGCGGACAGAACGGCACATTCACAGGCAATCAGAACAACCAGAGAAGCTTCAACGGCTCATCGGCTGAAAGTCAGGCGACAGAGGCGGTTGACAGCACAGAAAACATTATGAAAGGAGCGAACAGATTATGGCAGAAGGCGTAAACGGAATGTTCAAGACATCGGCGGAGCAGATAGCAAGCAACTATGAAAAGTACAAAGACAACTTTGCAAAGGACCAGACCTCTTCTCTCGGACAGATGGACTTTTTGAACCTTATGGTCGAACAGCTCAAAAACCAGGACTTCAACAATCCTCAGAGCGACACCGAATTCATAGCGCAGATGGCTCAGTTCTCGGCTCTTGAAGCACAGCAGAAAAATCTTCTCTATGCGCAGGGCAACTATGCTACATCCCTTCTCGGCAAGGCAGTCAAGGTCGGAAATGTCACAAACGAGCAGGTAAATGTTGCGGACCAGGGCATCGTTACAAGCGTTTTCAAACAGGGCGACGACTATTATGTTCTTGTCAACAATGAAAAGTACAAGCTTTCGCAGGTTGTCGGCGTTGACGAATCGTACAGCTACAATGGCAAGGATGAATCGCTTCTCAATAATCCCGATGTTATAGAAGATGACTTTTCGGATATAACCGAAGAACCGTCGGTATTTGAGACAGTCTGATTTTTCATCTGCGGAAAGAGTGGTGCTAAAATGCTGATTAACGAATATCTGCAAAGTAAAGGGATATCGCAGGTCACAACGGGCAACGCGGTGCATATTCCGCACAGCGCCGAAGAAACGACAAACAGCCCCTTTGCTCAGAAGCTTAAAGAAAAGCTTTCGGAACAGCCGGGCGGAGTTGAATTTTCAAAGCACGCTATCGAGCGCCTTGAAGACAGAAACATCGACATAGGCGAGGGCGATATGCTTGAAAGGCTCAATAAAGCTGTGGAAGTGGCGCAGGAAAAGGGCGCGAGAGATACGCTTGTTCTTGTTGACGAAACGGCTTTTGTGGTATCCATAAAAAACAACAAGGTGATAACGACCTTATCCGAAGAAGATATGCAGGGCAATATCTTCACAAACATTGACTCGACCGTGATTATGTAAAGGCAGGACTTATTGCAAGATGCTTTCCGCAGAGGTCGAATATCTCTGCGGCGTAATACGGCGGTCGGAAAACGACACTATATTACAAAAAGGAGTGCATATTATGTTAAGATCATTATTTTCAGGCGTAGCAGGACTTACAACTCACCAGACAAAGCTCGATGTTATAGGTAACAATATTGCCAATGTAAATACATACGGCTTTAAAGCAAGCCGAGTAACCTTCAGCGATGTTTACTATCAGACAACAAAAGCCGCAACGGGCGCTTCCGATTCACAGGGCGGCGTAAACTCGTCACAGATAGGTTATGGCTCAACTGTTTCAAGCATTGACAAAATGATGAGCCAGTCGGCATTTGCCTCAACCTCGAATACACTCGATGTGGCTATATCGGGCGAGGGCTTTATTCAGGTCCAGGACAAAACGGGCAACAAGTTCTTCACAAGAGCAGGTATGATGAATGTCGATTCAGAGGGCAACCTTGTCGACTCAAAGGGTTACTTCGTTCTCGGTACACAGAACTATGACCCCACAAGCCTTGCTTCGATGTCGCCGACAGCAGGCAACTCGAAGATAAATATCAAGGTCCCCGATGTTCATATTGCCGAAACGGACCCCATAGCTCTTGACGCGGCACCCAGCGGCGCAACGGGAGCAACTGTCAAGGCAGGCTTTATAAACGGCGACCAGACAGACATTACACTCACCATTAAATACGGCGGAGCGGCAAAGACAAAGGTTACGGGATATGACTCCACAGCTACTCCCGCAACGCTTGAAGTCACAATAAGCGACGCTGACAAGGCAAAGATAGCTAACGGCGGAACAGTCGGCGATTTGCAGGACAAGATAAATCAGGCTATCGAGGCTGAACTCGGAAGCCCGACGCTTCTTGATACAAACGGTGTTGCTCTCTTTACAGAGGATACCTTCAAGGGCGGAAAGATTACACTTTCCATCGACACATCCGAAGTTACGGGAACGCTTACTCCCGACGACAACAAGGCTTTACAGCAGGACGCTATCGCAAAGCTGACGGCAGGAGCTCTTGACCTTACAAGTGAAATCGAAGAACAGAGCTTTGCCGACCTTTCAAGCTTCTATATCAGTGGCGACGGTACTCTTGTGGGAGTTCACGCTGTTCACGGTATGCTTTATTTCGGCAGAATGGACCTTGCAACCTTTGACAACCCTCAGGGACTTAACGAAACAGGTTCATCCTACTTCCAGGAGAGCGCCGCATCAGGCTCGCCCAAATACTGTATCCCCGGATACGAAGGCTCGGGCGCTGTTGTATCGGGTTCGCTTGAAATGTCAAATGTAAACCTTGCAACAGAATTCTCAGACCTTATCACAACACAGAGAGGCTTCCAGGCAAACTCAAGAATTATCACAACATCAGACTCTATTCTTGAAGAGCTTGTAAACCTCAAGAGATAATTTGATTTGATATTTTTCTTTCCGCAGAGGGCTTCCTCTGCGGAGGGAATATCGCGAGGTGCATTATGATAAAGCTTACACATCTTGACGGACGGGAATTCCTTCTCAACGAATTTTACATCGAAACGATAGAGACCGCCCCCGATACCGTTATCACGATGCAGAACGGTCAGAAAATCATCGTTAAAGAAAATCTTGAAGAAATAGGGTCAAAGATACTCGAATTCCAGAGATTTTTAAATCAGGCAAAGCAATAACAAATAAATTGCGGAGGAAAGACACCAATGGGCGGAAAATCTAAGGTAAACATATCGGGAATAATAGGACTTGTGCTTGCGCTTGCGCTTGTTATCTTTCTCGGTATGGCTTTTAAAACTGTTACAAACGACGACGGAACGGAGTCCGCAACGATAAGTATGGAGCAGCTGCGCAACTTCTGGGACCCTACCTCTGTCGCCATAACTGTCGGAGGAACGATAGGAGCGCTTATTTTCGGCTTTCCTCTGAGCGTTCTGAAAAATGTCCCCAAAATGCTTAAAATAGCGTTTGCGCCAAAAAAATACGACCCTCAGGCTGTTATCGAAGAGATGGTCGATTATTGCAAGACCGCAAGAATGAAGGGTATTCTTCAGCTTGAAGAAGCGGCAAACGCCTGCAAGGACCCTTTTACAAAGTCCGCCCTTATGCTTATAGTAGACGCTAACGACAGCGACAAGGTAAGACAGATGCTTGACGACAGTATAGACTTTATGTGCGAACGACACGAAGCAAACATCGCGTTCTTCACACGAGGCTCGGCTGTTGCCCCTGCATTCGGTATGATAGGAACTCTTGTCGGACTTATCAATATGCTTAAATCAATGGACCCTACCGACTCATCGGCGGCGGCAGGACTGGGAGCGTCAATGTCCGTTGCGCTTGTTACCACCCTTTACGGAAGCTTTCTTTCAAATGTTATTTTCACCCCGATAGGTTCGCTTTGCAAAGCAAATCACGAGCAGGAGCTTCTCTGTATGCAGATAGTCGAGGAGGGCGCTCTTGCGATAGTTTCGGGCGCAAACCCCAGATATGTTCAGGAAAAGCTTGAAATGATGCTCTCTCGCGCAGAACTTCAGAAGAAGAAGGGCAAGGGCGGAAAGGCTCCCAAGGCGGAAGAGGCTAAGCAGGGCGGTTAAATTTCAAAAAATAGTAGCAATCGGCGCGAAAATGTGTTAAAATATTCTTTATGACAGGAAGTGAGAGAATGGCAAGAAAAAGGGGCGGAGGCGACGGCGAAAGCGGCGGAAGCTGGCTTGATACCTATGCCGATATGGTCACGCTTATACTTTGCTTTTTTGTACTTCTCTACTCAATGTCTTCTATGGATGAGTCAAAGTATCAGTACATAGCTCAGGCATTCTCCTCAATGGGTAAAGTAATCAACGCAATAGTCGCCGAGCAGGTCGATGTTGTGGACCCTACGGGAAATCTGCTTGAAGATGCAAAACTCAACGGCGGAGATGTCATTGAAACGCCCGAAACCTTTGACGAGCTTTATCAGTTCCTTTCGGCTTTTATCGCCGACAATAACCTTTCGGCTTCAATAGAGCTTGAAAAGGGCGCGGCGGGAATAACGCTCAGGTTCAGGGACAATATCTTCTTTGAGCCCGACAGTTCGGTGTTACAGCCTTCGGGCAAGGAGATACTTGAAAGTATCGCTCCCGCTTTTCAGTCGGTCGACCACCTTATATTAGGCATAAAGGTCAGCGGACACACGGCAAAAGCACCTGCATCACCCGTTGACGAGTGGACGCTTTCTTCGGACAGAGCCAACAATGTCGTAAGATATATGATGCAGCTTGAATTTGCCTCGCCCGATAAGCTTTCTTCATCGGGTTACGGCGGATACAGACCTCTTGACACAAACGACACTCCCGAGGGCAGAAGAAACAATCGTCGTGTTGAGATAACAATAGCACGAAACGATGTGGATTATTCAAACCCTGCCGTTATTCAGGAATTTCTGGACAACGAATACGGCAAGAACAAGGTGAATGTTGCACCCATAGATGTTCTCGGAAATGTAATATACACCGATAAGGACAAACCTTCCGAAAGCTCTGAGAACCCCGAAGAAACCACGGAAGAAACTACAGAAGATACAACAGAACAGTCCACCGAGGAAACAACGGCGGAATAAATAAATTCGCAACACGAAAGGAGGGGTTTTTGCTGTATGGCTGATGTTTTGTCGCAAAAACAGATTGACGAACTGCTCAACAGTTTCAGCGCAAACGGCTCAAAGGTATTTGAAGAAATAGAAGAAAATACCGACAAAAAAGCCAAGGTATACGACTTCAAAATGCCGAAGAAGTTTACCAAAGAAAAGCTGAAAATAATTGACAGCATATATGAAAATTACAGCAGACTTCTTTCCTCTTATCTGACAGGACTTATGCGAGTCTACTGCAAGGTTGATGTTTTGCAGATAGAAGAGCAGAAGTATTATGAATACAACAACGCTCTGCCCGATTATGTTCTTATGGCGATTGTAAACCTCGATATAGACGACGAGGATATTATGGATACTTCGATAATATTCCAGATGTCGAACCCCATATCCTTTACAATGATGGACAGACTTATGGGCGGATACGGAACATACAGCGATGTATCCCGCGACTTCACCGAAATTGAGATAGGTCTTATGGAAGGCATAATCTCAAAGATGGTCGAGTTGCAGGGAGAGGCGTGGTCGAGCCACCTTGAAATCAACCCCAAGATGTCAAGGCTTGAAACAAACGCCAGAGTGTTCCAGTCGATAGGTCCCGACGATATTATCATCCTGATAATGCTTGAAGTCGAGATAAAGAATGTCAAGAACACCATATCAATATGTATCCCTGCATTGAACCTTGAAGCGATGATGGGCAAGTTTGCGGACAGATACGCAATGCGAAACAAGCGTTTTGACCCTGCAAAGGAAGAAGAACGGCGCGAGGAGATTTTAAGGGGAATAAAAGAAACTCCGCTTAAAATCGACGCTATTCTCGCCGAAACGCAGGTCGACCTTTACGATATACTTACCTTGCAGGTAAACGATATTATTCCGCTTAATGTCGGCATTGACAAGAATGTCACCATTAAAATCGGCGACAATGTCTGGTTTGACGGCAAGCTGGGAACATACAACAACAAAAAAGCCGTTAAAATAGACAACATATACAAGAATTGAGGTTGATGGAACAAGATGAGCAATGAAGTAAACACCACCTCTTCAAACGAAGCCGAACTTACCGTTGAAGGCTTTGGCGAAGTTGAAATAGACGCTATCGGGGAGATTGAAAACATTACTATGGGCGCGGCGGCAACGGCGGTTTCAAATCTGCTTAACGCCAAGGTGTGGATAACTACCCCGAAGGTAAAGGTTGTCAAGGCGAGCGACCTTCAATACAACGACCTTGCACCGTTTGTCTATGTTAAAATCGAATACATAATGGGAGTATCGGGCTCCTCTGTAATGGTGCTCAAACAAAGCGATGTTCAGCTTATTCTCAATCAGCTTATGGGACAGCCGCTTGTCGTTACCGACGATTTTCAGTTTGACGAAATGAACATAAGCGCTGTGTGCGAGGTTATGAACCAGATGATGGGCGCCTCGGCAACAGCTCTCAGCGAGCTTATCGCAACGCCTATCGACATTTCAACGCCGACGGCGGAGGTAAGCGACTCGGCGGACGGAAAGAATTTCTTCCCCACAGAAAACCCCGACGACCCTGTTGTAAAGATATCGTTCAATCTTACCATTGACGGTATCATTCAGAGTGAGTTCATATCCGTTCTTTCTCTTGACCTTGCAAAGACTATGGCAGGCAAGATGATGAACAGCTATAACAGCGCATTAAACGAAACAATGGCGCATATGCACGAGGAACCCAAGCAGGAAGAGGCTCCTGCGCCTGCTCCGTCATCGGGCGGAACGCTCACTCAGGAAGAGATAGAGGCTCTTATGGCGGGAACAATGTCGCCTCCGCCTATGCCTTCTATGGACAGCTCGCCTATGGGCGGAATGATGAGCCAGGAAGAAATAGAGGCAGAGATGGCAAAGATGAGGGGCGAAACAATTCCTCCCCCGTCGCCTGTTCCCCAGCCTGCACCACAACCTGCACCGCAACCGCAACAGGCTCCGCCGATGCAGAATTATCAGCAGCCCCAGGGATACCAACAGCCGATGCAACAGCAGATGCCTTACGGTTATCCTCCGCAACAGCCTATGCAACAGATGCCTTACGGTTATCCTCCGCAACAGCCTATGCAGCAACCAATGCAGAATCCCATAAAGATACAGAACGCTCAGCTGCACCCGTTCGACTCCTATGTTGCGGATAATCTTTCACACGACCAGGCGGATAACTTAAAACTTCTTATGGGAGTTCCGCTTGATGTCACCGTCGAGATAGGCTCGGCAAAGAGAAAGGTAAAGGATATTCTTGATTTTTCTCAAGGAACTATAATTGAGCTTGAACGCCAGGCAGGCGCTCCTGTTGATATAATAGTTAACGGAAACCTTATTGCAAAGGGCGATGTAGTTGTCATTGAGGACAACTTCGCCGTCAGAATAACTGAAATAATCAAATCAAAATTCCTGGATTCTCTGGGAGGTAAGGAGTAAATTATGGATAAGAAAATCTTACTTGTGGACGATGCCGCATTTATGCGAATGATGATTAAGGACGCTCTTACAAAGAACGGCTACACAAACATTCTTGAAGCGGCAGACGGCGAACAGGCCTGCTCTACATATGCCGCAGAAAAGCCCGACCTTGTTATTATGGACATCACTATGCCCAACAAGACAGGTATCGAGGCTCTCCGCGATATAAAGGCGTCAAACCCCGGAGCAAAAATCGTTATGTGCTCCGCTATGGGCCAGGAATCTATGGTTGTTGAGGCTATTAAGCTGGGCGCTCTCGACTTTATCGTAAAGCCCTTCA
>CAMGJS010000011.1 GCA_946056455.1 uncultured Clostridia bacterium
TCCGCGCCAGCGGTCGCGTTTTGCCTCCTTTTTTGCGAAACAAAAAGGAGGTCGCTGTTAAAGGCTCCAACGGAGCCGACAGCGAAACCGCGTGCCCGCGGAGGGCAAAAAAGCACACCTTTGGTGTGCTTAAAAAGGGTATCGGAAAATTCCGATACCCTTTTTGTTTAACTGTTCTGATTGAACGAACCTCCGCTGAAATCGGGAGCGCCCGAGGTCTGCTCGATGTAATCTATAACCTGTCTGGTCTTTGTAAGCTGGGCAAAATCATCGGCAAGGTCTTCGCGCTCGTCTTTCATAAGCGACTCGAACTCTTTTTCAAAGCGGTCGATACGGTCATAAAGAATTTTAACCGATTTAAGCTTCTTTGCAAGCTCGGCAATATCGCCCGTATAGGCTTCATCAAGGTCTTTGAGCCTGAAAATCTTGAAAAGAGTTTCGCTGTTTTCGCTCTTTGAAATTATAGCGTCTTCCTTTGCAACTACTCCCCTTATTTCAAACATAAGCTTGTTGCGCTCTGTGAGAAAAGGAAGAAGCTCTTCAAAATTCTCTTCTATCAAAGCTTTGGTCGCGTTCTCATAATCCTGCATATACTCTATCGACTCGTCGATAAGGTTGCAGAGAATGTTTTTTTCTTCGGCTGTCATTGCGGACTCCTTTTGTTTATTTCGGTGAAGGTCTCTTTAAGCTCCCTGAAAAACGGGATTATCTCCTTTATTATCTCAGGGTCCTTTTTAAGATTTGCCTCGACAAGTCTTTTATACATATAGTCGTAAAGCGCGCCGAGACTTTCGGCTATTTCATATTTTACCTTCAAGGAGCTGTCAAGCGCCGAGAGAATATTCTGCGCTTTCATAATGGAGTTATGCGCTTTCGGCAAATCCTTGTGCTCAATGAAATAAACCGCCTTGTTCAGCTCTGTTTCACCCTTTTCATAAAGAGCGATGAGAAGCTGTGCCGGAGTCATTGTGCTGATGCTTTGCTGAACTATTTTCTGATACGGATTCTGCATCATTTTAAACTACCTCCGAAAAATTAGCTTTGCGTGAACATTCCTGCAATGGAGTTATAGTTCGCTGTGTAGGTTTCAAGGGTTGTAAAGCGCTTCCAGTATCTGTTGAGGTCGCTTTCATAACGGGTTTTGAGGTTGTCTATCATCTCCTGATAGCTTTTGAGCTGTTCGGAAATGCTGTTCTTTGTTTCGGTAGATGTACCCTCAATGCCGGCGAGCATTGTAAGTCTGCCGTAGCCCTTTGACTTTGAGGTCGAAACGGCGCTGTCAAGAACCTTTTCAACCTTAACGGCAAGACCGTTTTCACTGTCTGTAAAGAACTCTGAAATCTTATCGGGGTTTTCATCCAGCGCCGCTCTGAGCGCTTCTTCATCAAGCTCTAACCTACCGTTATCCTGCCATCTTGTTGACTCGGTAATTCCGATGCTTTCAAGAGAGAAGCCGTCGGCTGTTCTGAGATTAAGAGCGCTTCTTACAGAAGTAAGGAACGAGTTGAGGTCCTTATCCTGATAGAGAAGTCCTGTCTTTGCCTTCTTGTTCCATTCCTCAATCTCTTTATCGGACATTTCTTCTTTCTGCTCCTCGGTGAGAGGGTCAAAGTAACTGCCCTTGGATTTAGGTCTTGCTGTTGAAATTTCCTTATTGATGTCATCAATGAGCTTGTTGTATTCGTCAACAAACTTGACAATAGTGTCAAACGCTTTTGAGGTGTCTCTCGAAACGGTCGTTGTAACGGGGTTATCCTCGCTTATTGCGGCAGCTTCGCTGTCGGTAAGGTTGCCGAAGTTTATCGTTACGCCGTTGACATCGACAGAGTTTGTCGAGCTTGTAACGGTAGTTCCGTTAACGGTGAGTATAGCGTTCTGACCTGAAATGGAGATACTGTTTGAAGAAAGTCCGCTGTATGTTGCAGGGTCGGAAAGTGTTGCATAGTCTGTCTTGAAAACCTTTTCGGCAAAGGCTGTATCGGACGATGTTACGGGAGCGTTTGCGATGATTACGCCTTTATCGAGGTCAACGCTTCCCACACCTGCGCTTTCAAGAGCGGACTTGACGTCGCCGAGAGTGGTGGTATCGTCGATGGTAATATCGACAGAGCCGACTGAAAAGCTTCCGTTGCCGAAAATGCCTGTCGCCTTTGTGTCGGCGGTAATCGCATTTGTGGAATTGTTTCCGTTAAATCCCATTCCCGCAAGAAAAGCGTCGCTGTCTACTGTTCCGCTTGAAGCAATCGAAACAGTTCCGCCTGATTTTGACGGAGTGAGCTCTATTTCGCCCGTTGCTTTATTGAGGCTGAACGAAGCCTCGCCTCTAATATCTGACGCGGCTATGCCCTGATTAAGAGCCGCAACAAACTTTTCCTTGGCTGACTTTGCGCCGTCCTTGGTCATATCCTCGTCATCGACAAAATCATAGACCTTTCCCGATGTGTCGGCGGTGGGAACCAAAACCTCAGCCTCTTTGCCGTTTATTGTTATCTTATACGAAGCCGCTTTAAAGGAGTTCAAATCGGCGTCGTCAAAGGGAAGCGCACTTATCTTATCCTTTTTGAACGAAGCGGTGGAAACTCCTCCTGCTCCTATATCAAGACCGAAAGCGGAAAGAAGGTTACCTGAGGTCTGCTTGATATTGACGGTGGCATTTGCTCCCGTTTCGGTGGATGTGATTGAGAATTTCTGAGAAAATTCGTCAAAGGACATTGTTGCGCCGACCTTTGCGTCGTTTACAGCATTGACTATATCGCTTATCTTTGAATTTTTATTGAAGGAAAAGCTCTTTCCGTTTATTTCAAAGGAGAAGTTTTCGCCCACAAGCGGAGTTTTAAGGTTAAGGTCGGAAAGCTTGAGGTTATCTCTTATCTTGTTTGAAACGCCGTCGCCCTCTATTCCGATAGCATTCAGAGAATCTGTCTGGGCGGCTATACGGTCGCTTGAAGAAAGGTCGCTGTATGTGGTCTTTGCCGCCTGAATGACAAATTTATGAGAGATGCCGTCGCCGTTTTCATAGGATATATTGCCGTCCGAGTAGGAAAAACCTGCGCCGAAGTTCTTGTCAAGCTCTTGCATAAAGCTTTCCTTGCTGTTGAAGGTAATATCCTTTGCAAGACCGTCAAGCGTTACGCTTACGGAGTAATCCTTACTGCCGTCAAGGCTGTCAAGGTTTATTTTTGCTCCTGCTGTAAGAGCGGAAGTCGAGGAAATCTCAGCCTGCTTTGCAAGTCTGTCGATTTTTGTGAGATTAACACTGCCCGACTTTGCCGAAGTTGAAGCTATAGCTGTTATCTTGCTGTTGTTTGTTGTCGCAGAAAAGCTGCTGAAAAGCGAAGGTCTTTTGATACAGTTTGTCTTTGACGCAATATCAAAGAAGGTCGACTGAAAGCTTGTTATCTTGGTCATTACGCTTCTGTAAGCTTCCTGCTTCCAGCTTAAAGAGTCGAACTTCTGCTGTTGTCTGTTAAGTCTTGATTTTGTATTTGTAGCCATTGCCTTGACAAGAGCCTCGGTATCGAGACCTGTGGCAAAGCCGCCCATTCTCATTCCCGAAAAGAGCGATGAAGTTGAATTGCTTGAACCTGAATCTGCCATAATAAATTCCTCCTCACTTATTGTCTTTCATTTTAAGGAGCTGTTCCATAATATCCTTTGCGGGCGCTGTTGCCGCGGCGATATTCTGCTTTTCGGTGTTGAAAAGCTCTTCACGGACAATGCGCACATCCTTGGGCGCTTCTATTCCTATCTTTACTCTGTCCTTGCCGACATCGAGAACCTTTATCACGACATTATCGGCAATAACGATGCCTTCATCTGTTTTTCTTGTTACTACGAGCATCAGTCATTCTCCCCTTCCGCAAAAAGAGGATAGCGGATCTCATAGTCTTCCTCCAAAATAATCTGAGCCGCCGTCATCTTTGTTTTATTGACAACAATCGGACTTTTCATATTGACTGTTGTTTTTTTGAATTCTCCCCCCGGAATAGAAGCTATAACGATAAGACAAAGCTCGTCACCGTCCTCATAGGAGACAGCCGCGCGGTCGTCTTCATCGAGATTGACATTATAGGAGGAGCAGATATCAAAAGGATTATAAACAATAAAGCAGAGCGACTGTTTTTCAACCGATTGCAGCCACATAGGGTAAACGCCGTCGCCCAAGGGACTTAAAACGACAAATTCGCGCTCGTCCTCAAACGCGTAAATACCCCTGGGGAAAGTTATGATATTTTCTCTCTCGATTTCAGCTGTGCCTAAATCTCTTGTTTCAACAGTAATACGCTCGTTATTCATAATGCTTTACCTTTTTCCTTTTCTGATGAATTTTATGATACTAACCCTGTGTATCAAAACCGCCCTTGCCAAACGGGATGTAGATAGGGTCGCCGATATATTCGATTTTTACCTGCGGGAACTGCTCTACCGTTATGTCGATACTTCCCGGTGTGAATTCAAAGCCGACTGTATCGGGCTCGAATTTCATTCCTATATCCTCTGACGAAAGTTTAAGGCTTAAAGTACCGTTCTGCCAGGACATATTCTTATCCGACGCGCTTGCCGCCTTTGTCATAACATCGTCAAGATTGCTGTTGCGATAAATTTCGTCAAGCTCCCCCGTTTTTGAAACCATTGCGTTTATATTTTCGGGCTGACGGGAAATTTTTGCAACTGCGTTGTATGAAAGCTCGATTTTATTGTCGCTTGACTGAACAAAAACATCCTTGTTTCTTGCGTTATCCATAAGAATACGCATCTCGGCAGGCGATTTTATCGACTTTGCCTGAACTGCCGCAGGGCTTTCGGTCGTATCAACGGGCGAAAGCTGTGCGCGGTTTACAGTTATGTCAAGCTTTATGGGAATACTTGTTATTTCAAGCATCTGACCGTCCATAAACCATTCTCCTTTCCATAGTTGAATGTGTGAAGTTTATCTGTTACATAAAGTCCCATACGCTGTTGGGAATTACCTTTGAGCTCATTGAAAGGACCGCATTATAGGCGGCGTCAAGGGATTTCCACTCGGTGATTGCTTTTGCAAGGTCCTCCTCGGACATTCCCTCAAGGTTGAGCTGTGCTTCTGAAAGATTGTAGTTATATTCTTCAAATCTTGTTATGTTGTAATCAACCGTTTCCTGCTTTACTCCAAGGCTTGTTATTCCCATAAGGATAGTTGACTGAGCCGAACCGAAGGCGTCAAGCATTGCGTTGAGCTTATCGGTATTTCCGCTTTCGGCAGCGTCCGCCGCGTCGTAAACAAGCTGGATAAAGTTGTTTGAAAGAGTATATTCCGTTCCGTTTGCGCTCTTCCATTTTTCCTCTCCGCAACCTGTAAGCTCGGCGCCGTTGAGAGAAACATCCATTGCGGTGTCAGGGTCTACATTGCCTGCGGCGTCGTATTTTATACCTATTCCTATATCGGAAAAAATGGGTTTTGAAAACGGAAAATCATCGGGATTGCTGATGTTATTTACATTCTCGTCGTTATAAAGGACTATCGTTCTTCCGTCAGCGTCCTTTTCGGTAGAAAACGGAAGAATATCCTCGCTGTTGTTTGTTCCGCCGAAAAGTCGTCTGTCGGCATAATCGGAGTTCATCGACCTGATAAGGTCGTCGGCTATTCCTCGAAGCTCGTGCGCTAAAATCTCTCGCTCCTCTTTATTCGCCGAGGGGTCGTTACACGCCATTTCAACCTTTGTTATAACCTTTTTGCAGACATCGTTTATATCCTCACGGAGAACCGATTCGGCTGTTCTGAAAAGCTGTTTTGCGGAGGAAAGGTTTGACTGATATGTCGAAACATCCGCCATTGATTTTCTCACAGCAAGTGCTCTCGCCGCAGAAATCGGGTTTTCGGACGCTCTTGTGAACTTTCTCTGCGCCGATATTTTATTCATAAGGTCCGTCATAGAAGTGAGGTTGTTGCTGTAATTGCGGTTATACATTCTGTTGACGGCGTTCTGGGTTATTCTTGTAATCATCTCAATCTCTCCTTAAAGGGTTATCTGCCCACAAGTCCCATTCCGTTGATTATCTTGTCGAGAGCCTCGTCAAGAGCAGTCATCATTCTTGCGGAAGCGTTGTACCATTTCTGGAACTGCATAAGGTTTGCGCCCTCTTCGTCCATATTTACTCCCATAACGGAGTCACGCTGGTTTGAAAGGCTGAACGCCATTGAGTTGTAGGTATCGTAAACGCTCTGGGTGTATGAAATATCCTGACCGAGTTTATTCTCCCAGTAGGAAACATACTGGTCTATGGTCATATTTGACTGGTCGACTGTTGCGTCCGTTGCTGTGGTTCTTGAAAAATCAAGACCTTTATCTATTACGGCTCTTATTCTGTTGAGGTATTCGTTGTTGAGCTCTTCGCCCGTTGCAACATTTCCTAACTCGTTTTTGGTGATGAGCATTGCATCGTTCTTCCAGTCGTCTGCGACCTTTATATTCTCGGCGGTTATCTGGTCGGTGCTTCCCGATGTGAACATATCACCTGCCGCGCAGGCGTTATTGAAAGCCTCAGCCATTGTGTTTGCAAGAGCGTTTATCATCTCGCGGTAATAGGGGACGCCGTTGCTTGCTCCGTCAAACTCGTTGCCCAGCTCTGTGGCATAAACCCCTGCGCCGTTATACATATCGAGGTATCCTCTCATAGCGCCCGAAGCAAGACTGCTTTCAGCGCCCTTCATTTCTGTTCCGTCATTGAAGAAGAACTTCATTGCGCAGTCCTTGGCGTCGATATCGCCGTCGTTAACCTGCTTTGTAACATCGGAGTTGCCCTGATAGAAAGCCATTTCAAGCTTTGCATAGGTCTTGTCGCTTTTTACGCAGAGATGATTTGCAAACTCTACATCAAAAGTACCGTCGGAATTCTCTGTAAGATTAACATTGCCGTAGGTAGAAAGCTCGTCAACGAGAGCGTTGAGGCTGTCTTTAAGCTCGTTGGGACCGTATTCGGAATTTACTCTGTATCCGAGAAGCTCGGAGCTGTCAACGGTAATGTCGCCCGAAGTTACATAAGCGTCTTTTATCTGGTCGTTAAGCTTGTGTATCTCTTCAAAAATGCTGTTTACCTTATCAAGACTTGTTTCTGCGTTGAGCCTTACCTGGTCATGAATTTTGTCTATCTCTGTGTCATAGTTCTTTATTGACTGGCACATCTGCTTGCCGTATTCGAGAGCCACATTCGCAAGCTCTTTCCTGTCGGTATTTTCTGTTCCGAACTGCGATAAAATGTCCTTGAACTTTGAATAAATTCCGTAAAAGCCCGTTGTGTCAAAAACATCGAGGACATTTTCAATATCCTTTAAATTCTCGGTTGCGATACTTGCCATTGCGGTGCCTGAGTTAAGGTCGCGGTAACGCTTATCGAGAAGCTTATCTCTTATCTGTGTGATACCCGAGGTAGCGGCACCCTGACCTGCAAGGGCGCGGCTTGTGTTGAAGTACAGACTGCTTGCGTTGACGGAAATGGAAACCTGGTCGGCTCTTTGTCTTGAATATCCCACAGTGTTGACATTGGCGATATTGTTGCCCGTTATGTCAAGGGATTTCTGCGCGGCATACATTGTCTGTTTCATTGATTCTATTCCCATAAATGACGGTCTTAATGATGACATCGTTATTCCTCCTATACATCCTTGTTGAGAGTGTTTGTCTTTTCGGCGCGGAGCTTGTTTCCTCCGTTGTCATAGGAACTGACAAAACCGCTCTGTCCCGAAGCTCCTTCAAGGACGGAAAGCCTGTGGGCTACTATCTCTCTTGCGTTGTCGTTGATGCTCTTTATCTGAAAAACAAGGCGTTTAAGCTCGTTATATCCGTCGCTGAGACTGCCCTTGTATTTTTGCGGACAGGTATCAATTATCTGCGGAAAGGTTTTGTCCTTTTCATCGGCAAGTATCTCAAAGCGTTTCTTTTCATATACTCCCGATTTCATAATGAGCGCCTGCTCACGGCTTAAAGACTTGCCGAGAGCCTCAACATTATCCGCGGCGATAAGAGAGAACTTTTCTGTTTCAAAAGATAAAAGCTCACGGTAATGGGCGTTATATTCCTTTATAAATTCAACAAGCTGTTCATAATCAAGCATAGTATTCTCCTTCAAAAAACGGGGTTGGTTTGGTTCTTATGCCTCAACCGAGAGCATGGCACGGGCGATAGCGTCGGACGAAACATTGTATTTTCCTTCCGATACCTGCGCTTTGAGAGCGGCTATTCTTTCAGCCGAAGCGGGAGCGTTTGCGCTCTTTACTATTGAAGCCTTTGCGCCCTCTATGTTGTTCATTGCGGACGAAAGCTCTAATTTATCGGTGTTCTTTGCCTTTTTGATTTCTTCTGTTTTTTTGTCGGCAGAGCTTATCTTTGTTTCTCCTATCGACTGATACGCGTTTATCGCGTTTGTGCATTTTCTGATATCCATAATCGTTCCTCCTTGAAATTATGTCAGCCTGAAAAATTCCCTTACTTTCTATATCGGCAGAAAATCACACAACTTTACTCTTTTAAAAAATTTTTTTCGCCGTATTTTCGGCATTTTCTGCGTGTTCATAAAAAGTTTACAATTTAGACGCTAAAAAATCTCCGCCAAAGGTCATTCGGCGGAGGGATTTTCTGTATTCTCTGTGGTTTCTTCTGTTGTTTCTTCGGGTTCTTCTATTCGCTTTAAATTTACGTCATACTGAGGCTTTTTGCCGCCCGAATAAGGTCCGTAGCCGTAGTAAGCGTCGATAATCTGCCTTACGACAAGCTTTGAATACTCGCCCTCTTCGATATAGCAGGCAAAGGCTATCTCAGGGTCCTCGGCGGGATAATAGCCTATTACCGCAGCGTTTACAATGTCCTTTGACTTCTGGGGAGTACCCGTTTTTATGCAAGCCGTTTCGGGCAGGGTTGTGAGCAGGTAATCCTCATAGTAATAATCAACGCCGTAGATTTTTTCAAAAGCTCCTGCTCTTTTCATACCCTCTTCAACATAATCGAAAGTATAATCGTTCTTTATCGGTATCTGAGAAACGACAACGGGTTCGGTCTGTGTTACTATATTATCAAGATTATAGTCGTAAACTCCCTCGATGATAAAGGGCTTGTATCTTACTCCCTTATTGGCTATTGTTGAAGCCTGAACTGCCATCTGTAAAGGAGTAACAGCCGTTTCGGACTGACCTATCGCGGTCTGAAGAACCTGCCCGGGAGTCCAGTCCATAGCGTAGGAGGCAAAAACCTCGGGCGAGGATACCCAGCCTTTACTTCCGCCGATTTCAAGTCCGACATTTTCGCCCAGACCGTAATATGCGGCATATTCGTCAAGTCGCTCGATGCCGAGTTGTCTGCCCGTATCATAGAAGAAGATATTGCAGGAAACCTTTAATGCGTCGGCAACGGAGATAAGTCCGTGGTGACCTGTGCAGGTGGGGGCAATGTCGCTGTAATAGGTGTAGACCTGCGTACAGTTTACTGTGTCTTTTCCCGAAACTATGCCCTCATTTAAAACAGCGGTCGCCGTTACGGTTTTAAAGGTAGAGCCGGGACGGTAAAGTCCGTCTATTGCGCGGTTGATGAGCGGTTGATGTTCTCCGCCCAAAACCGATGAGTAATCGTTGATATAATCATAAATGTCATAGGTGGGGTAGTTTGCAAGAGCTCTTACTGCTCCCGTTTTTGCGTCAAGCACGACTATCGCTCCTGCGTAGGCGTTCTTGCCCCTGTCCTCTGTGGAATACATATTGAGCCAGTTTATGTGGTTCTTTAAAATGTCCTGAACATCACGCTGAAAGTCGCTGTCCACGGTGAGCTTTACTGTGTTACCTGGGACTGCCTCCTCGGTGTTCTTGACGGAAATTACCTTTCCTCCCGATATGGTGGTGGTTCTTGTGCCGTCCTTTCCGCGAAGTTCATTTTCCATAAACTTTTCTATTCCGCTTTTGCCGAGAACATCGTTAAGCTTATAGCCCTCGTCTTTAAGCTCGGCGTATTCCTCGGCATAGATAGGTCCTACCGTTCCGATGGAATGTGCGAGAATGTCGCTCTGAGCATAAACGCGGACAGCCTCTTCGGCAATGTCAACGCCTTTTAGCATATAGGAAAGCTCTTTTATTTTTGAAACTGTGACAACGGGGACATCCTCTGCAAAGGTATAGCGGTTGCTCACCGAAAAGCCCCTTAAAAGCATTTCATAACGAACACCCGCTATGATGCGCTTTTCTTCTGTCGTATATTTATCTGAGATTTCGTATTTTTCAATGAGCGCATCAATGCAGTCGGTAGCTGTTGCATAGACATTCAGCCTTAAATGCTCCTCGTCACGCATAATCTTAATGTCACGCTCACGGTCTGCAAGATAGACATAAGGGAGCGTTTTTGAAATGGGTATGCTCTCTATACGCTCTACATTATCCTCCATAAGAATTTTGGCGGTGCGAAGGATAATCTCGTTGCCCTCTTGATAATCCTTAGGGAAAAAAGCCGCTTCGATTATGACATTGAAGCCTGCTTTGTTCTTTACTATCTGAACGCCGTTGACATCGACAATCTCGCCCCTTGCGGCTTTGATAAGCTGTGTTCCCGTTGAGGCGGATTTTGACTTTGCAAGGTATTCCTTGCCGTTTACTATCTGGATTTTCATAAGGCGGACTCCGCAAAGAGCCATAGCAACGATGATAAAAACGACAAGAATTATCGTTCTTATTCTTTCTTCCTTTGCCGACATTTTTGTGAAATCCTCCTTCTTTAAAAAATCATTCTCTTACAATATCATCGGATTGCTCCGCCATAAAGTGTTCTCTTCTCGGTCCGAACCTTTTATTTATCAGCTTAAAAGCTATCCATACAATCGGAGAAACAATTATTGTCAATGCCATAGGCAGAAGCGTATAGAAAACAAAAATCCTGCCGTTGACATCTGTTCCCCACATTGCATAGAAAAAAAGGTAGTCGAGAAGTCCCATAATAACCGTTGTCGCGGAATTTACTATTAGAAAATTCACTATGTTGTATCTTAAAACATACAAAAACAAAAGCGAAACTACCATACAGACAACGGTGAGCAGAACTCCGTTGTAGCCGAAAAGCTTTCCGCAGGCGGCGTCGGTGAGAAGTCCGCACAAAAGCCCCATAAACGACGCTGTAAGCTCGTTTTTTTCATATATCGCAAAGCATATTGCAATAGGGATATGAAAAAGCGGGATTATACTGCCCGAAACGGTCATAATGACAAAGGAAACCGCCATTACAAGCAGATACAAAAGCCACTTTATGACAAGGTTGCGACGCTTTTCTCTCACAGTAAGCGGTCTATTCTTCTTCATAGTTCTCTCCCTGTCCGTTGAACGATGTGATGACAAAAACGCTCTGGATATTTTTTATATCAGCAACAGGCTTTATCACCGCAGTTTTTGAAAGTCCGCTTTCTTCTATGTAGATTTCTTCTACAATTCCTATTACCCTGTCCTTCGGGAAAAGTCCGCTGTTGCCCGAGGTTACGATTATATCGCCTTTTTTAAGGTCGCTGTCCTTTTCGATATATTTCATTCGGCATACGCCCTCTGCGGCAAGCTCGGCGTCACATTCAACAATGCCCGTTGTGTCGTTTCTTATGCAGTACGCTCCCACGGGGACATCGGGTGAAAAGATTGTGGTAACTCTTGAATAGGTCGTTGAAGCCTTTGTGACTATTCCCACAAGTCCCGTATCTGTAATAACGGGGTCATAGACCGAAACGCCGTCTGTTGTGCCCTTATCAATAATAAATGAGCCGAATGGGTCGTTGGCGGTCTTTGAAATAATCTGACAAGGCGGAGAAAATTCATAATCGGGGAAATCCTCTTTAAGACCTATCACCTTGCGGAGCTGTTCGTTTTCATTTTTAAGCTTTTCATAGTCGATTATCTGAACATATAATTCGTCAAGCTGGGCGCGGAGCTGTTTGTTGTCCTCATAATACTGTTTTGCGTTTGTTATGACGGAAAGGCTTTCCTCCACTCCGTTTTTAATGCTTGTGGCAAGCTTCTGAACGGGGGCGAACACCTTTGCTATAACCGAGTTTCCGGGGTCGGAAGAGCTTTCCTTTACGGTATAAAGCGTTATTCCGATAAGAAGTGCCAGCACGCATATTATTACTTTAAATTTTTTGCTGTAAAAAAAATCTCTCAAGCGGTGACAACTCCTTTCAAAAAATCTGTTGAAAAAAGGGGCAGAAAAACTGCCCCTTAATTGCCCCTTAGTTGCTGTATCTTACTGTATCGTCATTGAGAACATCGTGGAGCTTTTCAATATTTTCAAGAACCTTGCCTGTTCCTTCCGCAACGCAGTCAAGGGGACTTTCGGCAATGTTTACGGGCATACCCGTTTCCTTGTTGATAAGCTTGTCAAGACCTCTTAACAACGCTCCTCCGCCTGCAAGAGTGATGCCCTGGTCGATAATATCCGCCGAAAGCTCAGGCGGAGTTTTTTCAAGGGTAACCTTGATAGCCTCGATAATTCTTGCAAGAGGCTCGGCGAGAGCGTCTCTTATCTCTGCCGATGTTACAATGATATTTTCGGGCAGACCGTTGAGAAGGTTTCTTCCCTTTATTTCCATAGTGGTGTCATCGTCGCCTGGGAAAGCGGAGCCTATGCCTATCTTGATATTTTCGGCTGTTCTTTCACCGATGAGAAGGTTATATTTTTTCTTGATATAGTTGATGATTGAAAGGTCGAACTCATCGCCTGCTACTCTTACAGAACGGGAGGTTACAATTCCGCCGAGAGAGATAACGGCAACTTCGGATGTTCCTCCTCCGATATCGACAATCATAGAACCCGTAGGCTCGGCAACGGGAAGGTTAGCTCCGATAGCGGCAGCCATAGGCTCTTCAATAATGGAAACTCTTTTTGCTCCTGCGTTTTCAGCCGCTTCTTTTACGGCACGGCGCTCAACGGCTGTAACTCCCGACGGGATACAGATGATAACTCTTGCCTTTGCAAAAAGTGAGCCTGCAAGGGCCTTCTTAATAAATTCCTGCAACATTGATGTGGTGATGTCAAAGTCCGCAATAACGCCGTCTTTAAGAGGACGAACGGCAACGATAGAGCCCGGGGTTCTTCCTATAACATCCTTTGCTTCTGTTCCTACACAACGGACCTGGTCTGTTCTTGTATCTACCGCAACAACCGAAGGCTCACGGATAATAATGCCCTTGCCACGCATATAAACGAGGGTATTCGCTGTTCCGAGGTCTATGCCTATGTCTTTTGTAAACATCCTTATTCTCCTTCACAAAAATAGTCTGCAAGCTGTTTTGCAGTTATTATCCAAACAACAGAGAAACACTCTGTCGCTAAAAAATTCTTACATATTATTATAACACAGAAACTGCCGTTCAACAAGAATTTTTGATGATTTTTTCAATTTAGGATAAAATGTCAATTTAACAAGAATTTAAGGGGTTGATTTGTGAAAAATGACAGATGGGGTTGTGGTTTTTGTTTAGTTTTCGCTGACAGCAAAGGGAGTTAAAGCACACCTTTGGTGTGCTTTTAGTTTGGTTTCGCCAACGGCTCTGCGAGCCTTTCTTGGCGACCTTCTTTTTTGACAACAA
>CAMGJS010000012.1 GCA_946056455.1 uncultured Clostridia bacterium
GGACGCTGAGAGGCTTTCTCTTAAACTGCTTTGCAAAAAAACTGCGGACGGCAAAATTATAAAAACCGACCTTGCAAGAGAGCTTTCGGAATATTATGCCGAAATAATGATTGACGAATATCAGGACTCAAACGGAATGCAGGATCTTATATTCTCGATGCTTTCGAGAGAGAGGACAAACCTTTTTGTTGTGGGTGACATAAAGCAGTCGATATATCGTTTCAGACAATCGGACCCGAGCATTTTTTCGGCAACGCTCAAAGGTGCTGTTACATATAAAGAGGACGGAGAAGAGTTTTCGGCAATAACCCTTAACAATAATTTCAGAAGCAGTGAAGATGTTGTTGACTTTGTAAACTTTATCTTTTCGCTTTTGATGAGCGAAAGAGTGGGCGAGATTGACTACACCGAGGAGCAAAAGCTGAAAGCGGCGGCGGTGTTCCCCGAGCTTGACAGAACTACCGAAATAATGATTATCAATGAAGAGAGTGAAGAAGAGCCTGCCGAGGAAAATGACGGCGACGATGTCGACATTAAGACGGTAAAGTCGGAGTCGGCGGCGGTTGCTTTAAAAATCAAAGAGATGATTTCATCAGAAAAGGCTGTGGTCAAGGAAAAGGACGGCACACTCAGAAGATGCGAGCCGAGGGATTTCTGCATACTTGTCAGAAACAGAAAGGCAGGAACTCTTTTTGCCGCCGAGCTTGAAAACCTTGGCATAAGGGCGGCCTGCGACGAGGTTGACGGGTATCTTCAATCAAGCGAAATGGCGGTGCTGATAAATATTCTCAGAATAACCGACAACCCCTTGCTTGACATTCCTATGGCTTCTGTTATGATGTCGGCAATGTTTATGATTACTCCCGATGAAATGGCAAGGATAAGAATGTGCGAAAAGAGAGTTCCTCTTTATCGTGCGGTGTGCAAGGCTCTTGACGATGAAAATGCAGACTATTATCCAAAGCTTAAAGCATTTAAGGATACCCTTGACAAGCTTCGATTCTGCGCGGCGGGGTACAGCCTTGAAAAGCTGATAAGAACCGTTTATGACAGCACCGACTACCTCACTGTTATGCAGCTTTACGGCGACGGCGAGCGCAAAAAGGCGAACTTGCGGCTTATTCTTGAATACGCAAAAAGCTATGAGCAAAATCAGAACGGCGGTCTTTCGGGATTTATAAGATACATAAATTCTGTTTTTGAAAACGGCGGAGATTTTAAAAGGGCGAATGCCGCCTCCGCTTCGGACAATGTTGTGAATGTAAAGACCATTCACAAATCAAAGGGACTTGAATTTCCGTTTGTGTTCCTTTGTTCGTCGTCCACAAAGTTCAACAGAACAGATATAAACAATCAGATACAGACAGACAACGAGCGGGGAATAGGCTTTAAGATAAGAAACCGCGACGAGCTGAAATATTACGACACACTTTATCATTTTGTGTATGCAAGAAGAAATCTCAGCTACCTTATCAGCGAGGAAATGCGCCTTTTGTATGTTGCATTGACAAGAGCAAAGGAGCGTCTTTTCATCACGCTGAAAAACGGCGAAAGGCTTGAACGCTCCGTAAAGAAAGCGGCTATGTCGATAAGGGCAAATGGCAGGATAACTCCGTCATTGGCGGCAAAGGCAGAGAGTATGTCCGACTGGATAGTTGCCGCTCTGCTCTTGCATAAAGAAAGCACTTTTTTAAGAGAAATGTACCCCGAAAATCTGCCTGTTTCGGACATCTTGCCGAATGTTGTTTTCACCTTCCCAGAAGAAAGCGAAACAGAGCAGATAAGCAGAAAGAAATTCACAGCCGATAAAGAAAAAGTAAGGGAACTTTCGGAAAGACTTGCCTTTGAATATGATAAAAGGCTTTCCGAAACTGCTTCAAAGCTTACTGTCACGGAAATAGTCGGGGAGCATAACGAGATAACGCTGAAAAGACCGAAATTCACCACCCACGAGGGAAAGCTTTCGGGGGCGGAAAAGGGTACTGCCACTCACCTTTTTATGCAGTACTGCGATATGCTCTCGGCGGAGAAGAATGTTTCAGATGAGCGCGACAGACTTTATTCTCTGGGGCTTTTAGGCAACAAGGAAAGCACAGCTATTGAAATTCCACTTATCGAAAGATTTTTCAAGTCGGAACTTTTTAAAAGAATGAAGTCGGCGACAAGGCTTGAAAGAGAACGGAAGTTTCTTTTAAAAATTTCAGATATACCTGCGCCGAAGGAACTGCTTGACATATATTCGGGAACGGACGGAATGTTGCAGGGCGTTATCGACTGCCTTTTTGAAGAGGATGACGGAATTGTGGTTGTAGACTATAAAACCGACTCGTCAAAGGACGAAAACGCATTGAGAGAGGAGTATGCTCCGCAGCTTATTCTCTATAAAGCGGCGCTTGAAGCTATCTATGACAAAAAGGTCAAGGAGGCGGTAGTCTATTCGTTCCGCCTTGGCAAAGAGGTGAAAATATCCATATAAAAAATTTAAAAAGGCTATTGACAAACAATACAAAGTTTGGTAAAATAATTTAGTATCCTTGCTCATATACGAATATGGGCGTAATCCAGAAGGAGGTGTAAAAACAATGGCAAAGGTAACAGCTACCTACGAAACCATGCTCGTTTTCAACACAAAGCTCGGCGACGAAGGCGTTAAGGCTCTCGTTGAAAAGTTCAAGGCTTTGATCGAAGCTAACGGAACAATCGAATCCGTTGACGAATGGGGAAAGCGCAAGCTTGCTTATGCTATTGAGGACGAAACAGAGGGTTATTATGTGCTTTACACATTTACTTGCAAGCCTGATTTCCCTGCTGAGCTCGACCGTATCATCAAGATCACGGACGGCGTACTTCGTTCACTCATTACAGTAAAGTAAGCGACAAGGGGGTAATTTTATGTTAAACAAGGTTATTCTTATGGGCAGACTCACTGCCGACCCCGAACTCAGACAGACTCCGTCGAATGTCAGCACCTGCACTTTCACCGTTGCCTGCGACAGAAATTATGCCGCACAGGGACAGGAAAGACAGGCGGATTTCATTACTGTTGTTGCTTGGCGTCAGACCGCTGAATTTGTCAGCAGATATTTCAGAAAAGGCAGTATGATAATTGTTGAGGGAAACCTCAGAACAAGAACATACAACGATAAGAGATATCCTGATGTTAAACACTATGTAACAGAAGTCTTTGCCGACCAGGTCCTTTTTGGCGAGTCAAAAAAATCATCTGACGGCGCCGGAGGAAATTATGCGGAAAACAGAAATTTCCAGGCACCTAAGCAGGAAGCTCCCGAACCGACAGTTCAGAAATCCGATGAACTTACCATAGGTAATTTCAACGAATTTGAAGAAATCATCGGCGACAACAACCTGCCGTTTTAATGCTTCGATTTAATCTTGAAAAAAAGGAGGGTTTTGTAATGGAAAGACAGGAAAGAGAAAACAAGGGCGGAAACCGTATGCAGAGAAAGCCTCGTAAAAAGGTTTGCCAGTTCTGCGTTGACCGTGCCGAAAAGATAGACTATAAGGATATAGCAAAGCTCAAGAAGTGCATGACAGAGCGTTCAAAGATTCTTCCCCGCCGTGTAACAGGCACTTGCGCTTATCATCAGAGAGAGCTCACAATCGCTATAAAGAGAGCAAGACATCTTGCACTTATCCCTTATGTAAGCGACTAATTACAAAACATATATCAGAAAGCGTCGGTTTTTTGCTGACGCTTTTATTTTTGCTGTAATTTGTTGACTTTTGAAAGATTTGGTAGTATAATGTCTATAAACGGATATTGCGGATTTAATCTGCGTATCGGTTACTTTAAAATAAACCATCGGATTGTGCGGATGTTCCGGATAATCGGCAGGCTTTTCATAAAAAATCACCGCATTGTATATGCGTTATTTTGCCGCGCCTTTTCTTCGGAAAGAGGCGCTTTTTGTATTTGAAAGGGGGCGTTTTTTTGGAAAATCGCATAGGTGTTATAGGAATTATCATCGAGTCGGAGGACGCCGTTGCGAAGGTCAACGAAATTCTTCACGAATATCGGGGAATGATAGCCGCAAGGCTGGGACTTCCTTACCGCGACAGAAAATGTTCGGTAATATCGCTTATTGTTGACGCCGACGCCGACAAAATCAGCGCCCTTGCAGGTACGCTCGGAAAAATCGAGGGCGTTTCGGCAAAATCGGCAATCCAGAAAAAATAAAGGAGAATGAAACTATGTACAATCCCAAGTCGCTTAAAGCAGAGGAATTTATCTGTCACGAGGAGGTTCTTGAAACCCTTGACTACGCTGACAAGAACAAGGAAAATGTCGCTCTTATCGATGAGATAATCGAAAAGGCAAAGCTGAGAAAAGGTCTTTCTCACAGAGAAGCGTCGGTGCTTCTTGCTTGTGAAATCCCCGAAAAAATCGAGGAGATATACGCTCTTGCAGAACAGATAAAGAAGGATTTTTACGGCAACAGAATAGTTATGTTTGCTCCGCTTTATCTTTCAAATTATTGCGTGAACGGTTGCGTTTACTGCCCGTATCACCTCAAAAACAAGCATATCGCAAGAAAAAAGCTCACTCAGGAAGAGATAAGAAACGAAGTAATAGCTTTGCAGGATATGGGACACAAAAGACTTGCCATCGAGGCAGGCGAGGACCCTGTCAACAACCCGATAGAATATATCCTTGAAAGCATAAAGACAATTTACTCAATAAAGCACAAAAACGGTGCTATCCGCAGAGTAAATGTAAATATTGCCGCAACTACCGTTGAAAATTACAGAAAGCTGAAAGAGGCGGGAATAGGTACATACATTCTCTTTCAGGAGACATATCATAAGGAAAGCTATGAAAAGCTTCACCCGACAGGACCTAAGCACGACTATGCTTATCACACCGAAGCTATGGACAGAGCGATGGAGGGCGGTATTGACGATGTAGGGCTCGGCGTTCTTTATGGTCTTGAGCTTTACAGATATGAATTTGCCGCATTGCTTATGCACGCGGAACATCTTGAAGCCGTTCACGGAGTAGGTCCTCACACTATCAGTATGCCGAGAATAAAGCACGCTGACGATATAGACCCGACAGCCTTTGACAACAGCATAAGCGACGAGATTTTTGCAAAGCTCTGCGCTCTTGTGAGAATTTCCGTTCCTTACACGGGAATGATTATCTCCACAAGAGAAAGCCAGCAGGTTCGTGAAAAGGTTATCCGTCTTGGAGTTTCGCAGATAAGCGGAGCGTCAAGAACTTCTGTCGGCGGATATTGCGAGGAGGAGCGTCCTCACGATACCGAGCAGTTTGATGTTTCTGACCAGAGAACGCTTGACGAGGTTGTTTGCTGGCTTATGGAAAGCGGATATATCCCTTCATTCTGCACCGCCTGCTACCGCGAGGGAAGAACGGGCGACAGATTTATGAGCCTTTGCAAAGCAGGACAGATACAGAACTGCTGTCACCCCAACGCACTTATGACATTAAAGGAATTCCTTATCGACTACGCTTCTCCCAAAACAAGAGAAATAGGCGAAAAGCTTATTGAAAAGGAGCTTATGAATGTTCCCAAGGAAAAGGTAAGGGAAGTATGTAAGGAAAATCTTAAAAATATCGAAAACGGACAGAGAGATTTCAGATTTTAATTTTAAGGGGGACTTTTTATGGTAAGCGAACTGAACCAGACTCCGAAAGCGATGAGAACCCACATAGGCATTTTCGGCTCTGCCAACGCAGGAAAGTCAACTCTTGCAAACCTTATTTCAGGGCAGGAGGTTTCGCTCGTTTCGCCCGTTGCGGGAACGACCACGGACCCCGTTTTCAAGCCGATGGAGCTTTTGCCGATAGGCCCCGTTGTTATCATTGACACGGCAGGTCTTGACGATAATACGGAGTTAGGCTCTTTGCGCACCGACAAAACCCTTAAACAGCTTGACAGCTGTGATATGGCGGTGTATGTGTTTTCGTCGGACGAGGATATAAATTCCGTAAAGAAAAATCTTCTGATTTTCAAAGACAAAAAAATCCCCGTTTTAGCCGTTGAGAATTTAAAAGGCGAAAAGCCTCGTCAAGAGGATTTGGGCGTAAAAAAAATCTCCGCCGACCTTTCTGAGAAAGCGTCCGCCGACATAATAAAAAATGCGATTATAGCGGAACTTAGCGGTAAGGACGAGGAACGCTCCTTGACGGGAGAGCTTGTAAAGCAAGGGGACACCGTTCTGCTCGTTATGCCCCAGGATACGGGCGCTCCCAAGGGCAGACTTATTCTGCCACAGGTTCAGGTTACAAGAGATTTGCTCGACAACGGCTGTATCATTGTGAGCGTCACCGAAAATAATATTGCCGAGGCGATAAACGGTCTTAAAAAGCTCCCCGACCTTGTTATAACCGACTCGCAGGTGTTCAAAAAGGTGAATGAAATTATTCCCGAAAGTGTAAGGCTCACCTCGTTTTCAATGCTTATGGCAAAGGCAAAGGGCGACATTGACCGCTTTGTCAAGGGAGCGTCGGCTATCGACAGCCTTTGCGACGGCGATAAGGTGCTGATAATGGAAAACTGCGCGCACCATGTCTTAAAGGACGATATTGCCACAAAGAAAATACCTGCTCTTTTGAGAAAATACACGGGCAAAGAGCTTGATATTATAAATGTTTCGGGGCAGAACGCTTATCCCGATATTTCGGGGGTAAAGCTTGTTATTCACTGCGGAGGCTGTATGATAAACCGCAGAACTATGCTTTCAAAGCAGGATTATTTTGAAAAGAATAACATTCCGATGACAAATTTCGGAGTTGCGCTTGCGTTTATGAACGGAATACTCAAAAGGGTATGCTACTGATATAATTTGTGCAAAAAAGCATTGAATTTGTCTTTAAAAAGTGGTATAATGCCCTTGATAACAAACTTTTTTATCAGGAGATGTTTTTATGAAATATCTGGTACTTCTTTGTGACGGTATGGCGGACTATCCCGTAGAGGAGCTTGGCGGAAAAACGCCTATGGAATGCGCTGACAAGCCGAATATCGACCGCCTTGCAAAAACTGCAAAGGTAGGACTTGTAAAGACCGTTGCCGACGGCTTGAAGCCCGGAAGCGATGTTGCAAACCTTTCTGTTTTAGGATACGACCCTGCTGAGTGCTATACAGGACGCTCGCCGTTAGAGGCAGGCTCAATAGGAATTGATATGGCGGACAGCGATGTTTCGTTCAGATGCAACCTTGTTACAGTTTCGGATGAGGAAAATTATGAGGACAAGACTATGGTGGATTATTGCGCAGGCGATATTTCTACCGAAGAAGCGGCTGAGCTTATAAAGTTCCTTGCAAAAGAATTTGACAGCGAAGAATTCAATCTTTACAGCGGAGTAAGCTATCGTCATTGCCTTATCTGGCACAACGGTACACTTGACCTCGGCACACTTACCCCTCCGCACGATATTACGGGCAGAAAAATCAAGGAGTATATTCCACAGCCCCCCAACACAGAAAAGCTTTACGATATGATGAAAAAATCGTATAATCTTTTGAAAGACCACCCCGTGAACAAGGCTCGTGAGGCAAGAGGACTTCGCCCTGCAAACTCGATGTGGTTCTGGGGAGAGGGCAGAAGAGCCGCTCTTGAACCCTTTGCGGATAAGTTCGGGGTTAAGGGCTCAATGATTTCAGCTGTTGACCTCTTAAAAGGCATCGGAAAGTTCTCGGAAATGAATGTTGTATCCGTTGACGGAGCGACGGGATATATCGACACCAACTTTGACGGCAAGGCAAAGGCGGCTGTTGAAGAGTTCAAGAAAGGTCAGGATTTTGTTTATATTCATGTTGAGGCGCCCGATGAATGCGGTCACCGCCACGAGATTGAAAACAAAGTCAAGTCCATAGGTCTTATCGACAAGCTTATCTTAAAGCCTGTCCTCGAATATCTTGACAACTGCGGAGAGGACTACAAAATTCTTGTATGCCCCGACCACCCCACTCCCCTTGCGCTTAAAACACACACAAACGACGCTGTTCCCTTTATGATTTATCAGAAGAGCAAATCCTTTGACGGAGTTGACACTTTGAACGAAAAAACAGCGGCAGAAACGGGTGTTTTTGTCGAAAAGGGACCAACTCTTATGAACACCTTTATAAATGGCTGAAATACGCTTGAAATCCTTTGATAAATATGGTAAACTGAAAGGGTAGTGTTTTTTCCGAAAGGGTGAAATTTATGCGTTCTGTAAACAAGAGGTCAAGTCGCTTTTATGTTTACGGGTCAAGTGTATTATCTCGCCTTTTTGCGCACATTCTGTAAATTTATAGCTGCGATGGAACTTCGCAGCTATTTTGCTTTTTTAAAAACAGATACGGAGGTAGTTTGTTATGAAAAAAATTGCAATAATTATGGGCAGTGACAGCGACTTTCCTGTTGTCAAGGACGCTGTTGTTGAGCTTAAAAAGCTGGGTATCCCCTATGAAGTGAGAGTAATGTCCGCTCACCGCACACCCGATATGGCGGCTGAATTTGCAAAGAATGCTGAAAAGAACGGCTTTGGCGCAATTATCTCTGCGGCAGGCATGGCGGCTCATTTAGGCGGAGTTCTTGCGGCTCACACAATTATCCCCGTTATCGGAATACCGATAAGCGGTTCAAGACTTGACGGAATGGACGCTTTGCTTGCGACCGTTCAGATGCCCAAGGGTATTCCCGTTGCTACCGTTGCTATAAACGGAGCGGGAAATGCGGCTATTCTTGCGGCTCAGATGCTCGCTCTTTCTGATGAAGAAATTGCAGAAAAGCTTCGCAAGATGAAGGAAGATATGGTCGCAGGAGTTATTGAAAAGGATAAGAAGTTGCAGGAAGAGGTTGCAAAGCTCTGAACCGAAAATGAGGTGAGGATATGACTTTTGTCCCTGCTGTCAATATGGGAGCGGTATTTTTTCTGGGCTTTGTTGCGACGATATACGGAATAATGCTCATAATATCGGGATTTTTCTTTATACTTTCGATGATATTTATGGGTATATGGCTTTACCGCAAAAACAAAGGTCTTGACAAGACAAAAAGATTTAAGGTTCTGTTTATAGTCTTTCTCGTTCTTTCGCTTTTGCTTTCGGTAGGACCGATTTTATTTGTGGTGATAGGCGGAGCGATAATTTCCATAGGAATGAGTATGCCTCCTCCCGATTATGTCAACCCCGGGGTTTCGATAGTCGATACCGCTCACGATATAGGCAGTAATAACTGTTTTCATTTTGAGGACGAAACATATGTCAGAATGAGCTTTGATTATTACCGCTATACCGAAGATGAAGTCCCCGTTGCAAAGGTGCCGGATCAATTCAAAAATATCTATGAGGTTGAAAACGACAGCGGTCATCGGATTTTAAGATATAACGGATATTGCTACTGCAAAGAAGACGAGATTGACGCTGTAACGGATTATTATGAAAATCTCCCCGAATATGAATATTATATATTCCGATACGGCGAAGAAAGATTGAAGATAGATGATTTTTCCGACGAGGAATATTACACGATAGTCAACGCAAACGGCGTTTCTGTCGGAAACAGTTTTGAACATTCTTACTTCTATATTTCAAGGGAGTCGCCCGACGGGGTATATAATTTCCACGACGACATCACCGTTGCTCCGACAAGAGTTTATGCCTGCGGAGGAAGTTATAATTATCAGTTGCACAACGATGAGCTTGAAAGAAAACTGCTGAAATACGCAAGAGAATACGAAAGGCTTTATCCCGAAGAGGAAGAAGAGCCTGAAACTTAAAAAGGTTTAAATTTTATTAAAATATAATTATTTTATGGAGGGCAAATATTATGGAAAACATTGAAAAGAAGGAACAGCTTTACGAAGGAAAGGCAAAGAAGGTTTTTGCCACAAACAACCCCGACTATGTTATCGTTGACTACAAGGACGACGCTACCGCATTCAACGGCGAAAAGAAGGGTACAATTGTAGGAAAGGGAGCAATCAACAACAAGATGACAAACTATATGCTCTCACTTCTTGAAAAAGAGGGCGTTCCCACTCACCTTGTTGAAGAAATCAGCGACAGAGAAACAATAGTTAAAAAGGTTGAAATCGTTCCCCTTGAAGTAATCGTGAGAAATGTTGCGGCAGGAAGCTTTTCAAAGAAGCTCGGCATCGCAGAGGGTACACCCCTTAAAACTCCCACACTTGAATTCAGCTATAAGAACGATGAGCTCGGCGACCCGTTCATCAACGACTACTATGCACTCGGTCTCGGACTTGCCACCAAGGAAGAAATCGCCGACATCACAAAGTACGCTTTTATGGTAAACGACTTTATGGTTAAGTTCTTCAAGAAGATAAATATCGACCTTATCGACTTCAAGATAGAGTTCGGAAGATTTCACGGAAAAATTCTTCTTGCTGATGAAATTTCACCCGATACTTGTCGTTTCTGGGATAGCACAACCCACGAAAAGCTTGACAAGGACCGCTTCCGCAGAGATATGGGCGGCGTAGAAGAAGCATATCAGGAAATGATGAAGCGTATTTTCGGTTGATTTTATTTTGAGGAGTGAACTCATATGGGCGGATTTTTCGGGGCTGTTTCAAAAAATGACTGCGTTACCGATGTCTTTTTCGGGACAGACTATCATTCGCATCTCGGAACGAAAAGAGGAGGAATGACTTCTTATTCCGAAAACAAGGGATTTCAGAGAAATATTCACAGTATTGAAAACTCACCTTTTCGTACAAAATTTGAAAAAGATGTAGAGGGTATGGAGGGCAAGCTTTGCATAGGCTGTATAAGCGACACCGACCCTCAGCCTATCCTTGTGCGTTCAAAGCTTGGAAGCTATGCGGTGTGCACAATAGGCATAATAAACAATGCAGAACAGCTTTCCGAAGAACTGCTTGACAGCGGTTGCGCAAACTTTGAAACGATGAGTAGCGGAAGTATCAATTCCGCTTCGCTTGTCGGAGCGTTAATTGCTCAGAAATCGGATTTTTCAGAGGGTATAAGATACGCTCAGGAGAAAATCGAGGGAACGCTTTCTCTTCTTATTCTCACAAAGGACTGCATTATCGCCGCAAGGGACAAAAACGGCAGACTGCCCATTATTATCGGAAAAAGAGACGACGGCTACTGCGTTTCGCTTGAATCCTTCGCGTTCCAGAAGTTAGGCTATGACACCGTGAGAGATATGAAGTCTGCTGAGATAATAAAACTCACCGCGGACGGCGTTGAAGTTCTCTCGGAGGGAACGGACAAGATGCGTATATGCACATTTTTGTGGACATATTACGGCTATCCCAATGCTGTCTATGAAGATGTCACCGTTGAAACGATGAGAATAAGAAACGGCGAGATTATGGCTGAAAATGACATTGCAAACGGAAAGCTTCCCGATGTTGACTATGTGTGCGGAGTGCCCGATTCGGGAGTGCCCCACGCAATAGGATATGCAAACAGAAGCGGTATCCCCTTTGCAAGACCTTTCATAAAATACACTCCCACATGGCCCAGAAGCTTTATGCCACAAAGCCAGAATATGAGAAACCATGTTGCAAAGATGAAGCTTATTCCCGTTCACGAGCTTATCGAGGGCAAGAAGCTCTTGTTTGTCGACGACAGCATAGTAAGAGGAACGCAGATGCGTGAAACGGTTGAATTTCTTTATGAGCACGGCGCAAAGGAAGTCCACATGAGGTCGGCTTGTCCGCCTATTATGTACGGTTGCAAATACCTCAATTTCTCACGGAGCAACTCCGAAATGGAGCTTATCGCAAGACAGATTATCCACGAATTTGAGGGCGATGAAGGCGTTAAGTACATCAACGAATACAGCGACACCAACACCGAAAGAGGAAAGAAGCTTCGCGAAGAAATATGCAAAAGGCTCAAACTCACCTCGCTTGAATTCCAGTCCCTTGAGGGAACTGTAAAGGCGGTTGGTCTTGACGAATGTAAGCTTTGCACATATTGCTGGAACGGCAGAGAATAACAACAATTTGAAAGGACAAGGATATATGAAAAGTTTTTCTGACAGCTACAAGGCGGCAGGAGTAGATGTGACCGCAGGGTATAAATCGGTTGAGCTTATGAAGGCTCATGTTGCAAGAACAAAGACAGACGGAGTTCTTTCGGGAATAGGCGGTTTCGGCGGACTTTTTGCCCTCGGCAACAAGGATATGAAGGAGCCTGTTCTTGTTTCGGGAACGGACGGAGTAGGCACAAAGATAAAGATTGCTTTTCTTATGGACAAGCACGATACTGTCGGCATTGACTGCGTGGCTATGTGCGTTAACGATGTTATCTGTTGCGGAGCAAGTCCGCTCTTCTTCCTTGACTATATCGCCTGCGGAAAGAATTATCCCGAAAAAATTGCAGATATTGTAAAGGGCGTTGCAGAAGGTTGCGTTCAGGCTGAATGTGCCCTTATCGGAGGAGAAACGGCAGAACACCCCGGTCTTATGCCCGATGATGAATACGACCTTGCGGGATTTTCTGTCGGCGTTGTTGACAAGGAAAAGATACTCAACCCCGAAAGCCAGAAGGCAGGGGATGTTATGATAGCGATAAAGTCAAGCGGAGTTCATTCAAACGGATTTTCGCTTGTGAGAAAGGTTTTTGATGTAAATAAAGAAAACCTTGCAAAATATTATGACGAGCTTGGCGCAACACTCGGAGAAACGCTCCTTACTCCCACAAGGATTTATGTCAAGGCTGTAAAGAGCCTTCTTTCTGCTGTAAATGTAAAATCAATCTCACACATTACGGGCGGAGGATTTTATGAGAATATTCCGCGTGCTTTGCCCGACGGACTTTCTGTCAAAATCAAGAGAAGCGATGTTCAGGTTCTTCCGATTTTTGAGCTTATTGCAAAAACGGGAAATATCCCCGAAAGAGATATGTTTAACACCTTTAATATGGGCGTCGGAATGACTGTTGTTGTTGATAAGAACGATGTTGACAAGGCGATTTCCGCAATAAAGGCTGTCGGTGATGACGCTTATGTATTAGGTGAGCTTTTTGACGGCGACGACGGCGTTCTTATTGTCTGAGGTGAAAAAGATGAAAAATATTGTCGTTCTTGTTTCGGGCGGAGGAACTAATCTTCAGGCTCTTATCGACGCTGAAAAAAGGGGAGATATTAAGGGCGGAAAAATCACCTGCGTCATATCCTCAAAGGAGGACGCCTATGCTCTTGAAAGAGCGAAAAACAACGGGATAAAAACAGTTGTCCTTAAAAGAAAGGATTACCCCGATGTTGCGTCTTACAGCAAGGCTATGGCGGATACTCTTACCGCTGAAAATGCAGACCTTGTGGTGTATGCAGGCTTTATGACGATACTTGACAATCAGGTGTGCAACGCGTTCCCATATAAGATGATAAATGTTCACCCCGCTTTGATACCGTCCTTTTGTGGCAAGGGTTTTTACGGACTTCATGTTCACGAGGCGGCTCTTTCAAAGGGAGTAAAAATAAGCGGAGCGACCGTTCATTTTGTAACGGAAGAGTGTGACGGCGGTCCTATTATACTGCAACAGGCGGTAGAGGTCAGAAACGGCGACACTCCCGAAACATTACAA
>CAMGJS010000013.1 GCA_946056455.1 uncultured Clostridia bacterium
GCGATTCTTTCGTTGTCGTTGATTTTTTCATCCTGCGAAAAAGGTCCCGATAACCCGGCTGTTCCCGAAAATACAACTAAAATCACAACGGCTGAAACAACCGAAAGTGAGACAGAAACCGCAACGGAGCAAATCTTTGTCACCGAAAGCGAAGCCACAACCGAAAACCCCGAGATTATCCCGACAGAAACGGACGCTCCCGTAACCGAAATAATCTCAACAATATCATCGGATACAACCGAAAAAACCACAATCGCAGCTTCAACAACAGCTCCCGCAAAAGTCGTTATTCCCGATGTAAAAACGGTATCTTCACCGGGTAAAAAGGTCTTTTCAAAGCCCACGGCTATGATTGATTACAGCAACGCTTCTCTGGGATATATCTCGGCAAGCTATTCGGGGCAGAGCAAAAAGGTGAAGCTGAGAATTTCCTGCGGCGATAAAAAATACGACCATAATCTTTCTGTAGGAGGAAAGACAGAATATTTCCCTCTTTCGATGGGCAACGGAACATATCATCTTCAGCTTTTTGAAAATGTTGAGGGAAAATCCTATCTTCCCGTAATAGACGAAACCGTGACAATAAATATAAACGATGAAGTATCGGCATATCTTTATCCCAACAGATATGTGAATTTTGACAAGAACTCACAATCGGTGAAAAAAGCGGCTGAGCTTTGTGCAGGAAAGACAAGCGATATTGAAAAGCTTTATGCGATTTTCGGATATATAACCTCGAATGTGACATACGACCAACAGCTTGCAAAGACCGTCAAAAGCGGATATACCCCCGACCCCGATACAACTCTTTCAAAAAAAACGGGAATATGCTTTGACTATGCCTCGCTTTTTGCGGCTATGGCAAGGTCGCAGGGAATACCCACAAGGCTTGCCGTAGGCTATGCCTCGCCCGACATCTATCACGCGTGGAACGAGGTCTATACAAAAGAAACAGGCTGGATATCCGTTGAAATTTATCTTAAAAACAAGGGCTACAATCTTGTTGATTCGACCTTTTATGCAAGTGCAAAGGACAAGGAACAGTTTGCAAAATATATGGCAGACGGCAAAAACTATGATGTTCTTTATTATTACTGATGAAAGGAACTTTTGATATGGCAAAGATGAAAATACTTTCCGCCGATGAAACAGCGTATTTCTGCGAACAGCTTGCGCTTATGCTCAACGCGGGAATGCAGCTTGGCGACGGGCTTGAAATTCTTTCGGAAGACATAGACGACGATAAAATCAAGGAAATCTGCAGAAGATTGTTCATAAGTCTTGCCGATGAAAAAAATCTTAAACAGGCTATGGAAGAAGCAGGCGTCTTCCCCGAATATGCTGTCAATATGGTGGGAATAGGAATTGTCAGCGGACGGCTTGAAGATGTTTTAAGGGGACTTACGGAATATTATGAAAACAGAGCAAATCTTTCAAGAGCGGTAAGAAATGCGGTTTTTCATCCGTTTATGCTTCTTGTTATGATGACGGCGGTCATTATCGTGCTTGTTGTCAAGGTGATACCTATGTTTTCGGACATTTTCTCTCAGTTTGACAAAACAGTTGCCGCCGCCGCTCAGTCAAGCGTTGACTTTGCGTATAAAGCGGGAACGATTGTACTTATCGTTCTGCTTGCAGTGATTATTCTTTCGGGAATAATTGCTCTGCTTTCTCTTGCTCCGACTTTGAGAAAGAAATTTCTCTCGTTCCTTTCTGTTTTTCCGTTGACGAGAGGGATTATGACAAAATTCGAGACCGCAAAGCTCACCGACGCTATGAGTATGATGATTTCAAGCGGACTTTCACCCGAGGACGCTCTTGAAAATACCGAAACGCTTTTAACCGACAAAAAGCTTTGCAAAAAGCTGTCGGAATGCAGAAAAAGCGTAATAGAGGGCGAATATTTTTCAGAGGCGATATGCAAAGCGGATATTATCCCAAGAATACATTCGCGCTCATTAAAAATCGCTTATAAATCAGGCTCTTTTGACACCACCTGGAAAAAGATAAGCAGAAGGTGCAACGAAGAGGCAGAAAAAACGGCAGGTACTTTAATCTCGTTTATCGAGCCTGCAATTATCGGGATACTTGCCGTGATAATAGGCTCGATTATGCTCACCGTTATGCTTCCGCTTATGAATATAGTATCATCGCTTGGCTGACGCTTTAAAGGAGGGAAAGGATGAAACGCTCAAAGGCTCTTAAAAATTCCCATAAGGGAACAATAGTTACTCTCCTGCTTTTTGCGCTTGTCATGGGATGGTTTGTCTTTTCTGTTGTCAAAACGGAGAAAAATGCGTCAAGGCAGAATACAGAAGCCGTAAGGCAATCGGTAGAGAACGGAGTTTCTTTATGCTATTCCATCGAGGGAGCATATCCCGAAAGCCTTGACTATCTTGTGTCAAAATACGGCGTTGTCTATAACAGCGACAAATACATAGTCCACTACGATTGTTTCGCCTCAAATGTCAGACCTGTCGTAACGGTTATTGAAAAGGAAGACTGATTTATGGAAAATTATAAGGGCAAAAGCCTTGCCGATACCGTCTCGTCTGCGGGAAGTATGTTTCTCTTTCTGCTTTTTTCGGTATGTATGCTTGTCATAATAGTAACGGCGTCATTTACATACAGCAAAATCAGCAATAATTTCAACAGCACCTTCAACACCTCGGCGGTGATAAGATATGTTTCAAACCGAATGAGGAGCGCCGACAGCGTTGAAGTCACAGATGACGGAATAATTCTTTATTCCGACGGAATATCCGTGCTGATATGGTGCGATAACGGAGAAATTTTTGAAAGAAGCTTTTCGGGCGATGTGCCAAAAACGAGCGGAGGAGACAAAATCTTTGAAGCCGACCGCCTTGAAGTCACCGAAAAGGACGGAGTATATGAAATAACGGTGCAAAAGGGCGAGGACATCCGCACAGCGCTTTTGAGAGGGGAGTGGGGCTTGTGATAAAATCAGAAAAATCCCCGCGCAACCTGTTTTTTGTTGAAATAATAATAGTTCTGCTTTTCTTCTTCGTTTCGGGTGCTATTGTGATGAAAGCCTTTGCAACGGCGGATCTGAGAGCGAAAAAAAGCAGTATATGCGAAAACATAAATCTCTGCACACAATCTCTCTGCGAGGGGTACTCGGTCAAGGGGAATATAGAAGATACCACGGCGCTTGTTTTCGGTGAAGAATTTTCCGCCGATGAAAACGGTGAATGTATCATTTATCTTTCCTCCGACTGCAAAACGGTGCTCGGCTCCGACGAATGCATAATCCTTGAACTCAGAGAAAGAAAAGAGCGGAAAGCGTCGGGCGAGCTTTGCTTTCTCACAGTGACATTCAGGTATGACGGAGAAGAAATTATCTCGGCAGAGGCGTCTTCGTATGCCCCAAAGAAAGCGTGAGGTGAGAGGGTATGGAAAAGAAAAATTCAAATTCCTACAACGGAATAGGCACAGGCTATGTTTCGATAATGATGATATTTACAATGCTTTGCCTTACCGTTCTTTCGGTTCTTTCTCTCAAAGCGTCCTCATCGGGATATGAGATGAACAGAATGAGCGCAGAGTTTACCGCCGATTATTACAGTGCAGATACAAAAGCAAAAGAAATTCTGTCAACTATTGACGAAATCGCTTATAACTCACATAAAGCAGGTTTTTTTGAAGAGGAATTCATTGAAAGCGACTTCCCCGACGGTGTGAAGATAAATTCTTCAAAGGGTGGCTTTGTGGCGGAATATTATGTTCCGATAAATGAAAAAACCTCTCTTTTTGTGAGCGTTCTTTTCCATAACAGCGAAAAAAACGGCGAAAGATTTGAAATAATCAAATGGAATACAACTTCGTACAATGACGAATATCCCGAACAGACGCTCAATGTCTGGGACGGTGAATTTTAGTGGAGGTTTATTATGGATATTGTTGAGATACTTACGGAAGCCGTAAAGAACGGAGCGTCTGATGTATTTATAGTTTCGGGCGCGGTGCTTTCATATAAGGCAAACGGTTCAATGCACAGAATGAACGATAAAATCCTTATGCCCGATGATACAAAAAATCTTGTGTTCAGTATTTTTGAAATATCGAATATAATGGAGAATGCTCCCTTTAACAACGAGCTTGACTTTTCGTTCTCCATACCCAAGCTCGGCAGGTTCAGAGCAAATATCTATAAGCAGAGAGGTTCTTTTTCCGCCGTTCTGCGTTGCGTTCCATTTGAACTGCCAGAAGCGTCAAAGCTGGGCATTCCCGACAGTATCGTAGACCTTGGAAACAGAAAAAGCGGTATCGTTCTTGTTACGGGTGCGGCAGGAAGCGGAAAGTCCACAACTCTTTCCTGTATGATAGATAAAATCAACAAAACAAGAAGCGGTCATATTATTACTATTGAGGACCCCATTGAATTTTTGCATAAGCATAATAAATGTATAATAAGCCAGAGGGAAGTAAACATTGACACACAGAATTATATCAACGCATTGAGAGCGGCGCTCCGTCAATCGCCCGATGTAATACTGCTGGGAGAAATGCGTGACTATGAAACCATAAATGTCGCTATGACTGCGGCAGAAACGGGACAGCTTGTACTTTCAACCCTTCATACTCTAGGTGCTGCCAACACTATTGACAGAATTATCGATGTGTTCCCCAACAATCAACAGCACCAGATAAGAATTCAGCTTTCAATGGTGCTTGAAGCGGTCATTTCTCAACAGCTTTTACCATCCGTTGACGGAAAGCTTGTTCCCGCTTTTGAGATTATGAATATGAACAGCGCCATAAGAACAATGATACGGGAAGAAAAAACTCATCAGATTGACACCGTTCTGCAATCCGCTCCCGGAATGCAGACAATGGACAGCTGTATCACAAAGATGTACCGCGACGGCATTATAACAGCCGAAACGGCGGTTGAATATGCATATAACCCTGAAACGATGAGAAAGCGTATTCAGACGTAAACCAGGTGTATATTTTGGTAATATATTAGCATAATAAAGCGTTTTATTTGTATATTTTGTATATAAAAATACCTATAAAATGGAAATAAGTGTTTTTATTTACAAATTGTTCATAAATTCTAAAATATTTGTTGACATTTATCATCGGAAAGAGTAAACTAAAAATAAAGAAAAATCTGCTTTGGGGGAAGTATATCCGCATAAAAGCGGACAGTGCAGATTAAACGATAGAAAGAGGGAGTTCTGATGAAAAAAAGAAAATTTATCAAATCGGCGACAGCATTTATCTTTGCGCTTTCGATTTTAGGCTCGAACACAAGCCTTGCAAAGACTATGGCTTATGCTCTTGACGAGGACGACAACAAAGAAAATATCAACGAAAGCAAGGCGGAGGAAAGCTTTGCCGAAAAAATCGAAGAAGAGAACGCAGACGAACAAACGATAAGCGCGCTTGATGAATTAAAAGACCTTGACCGTCATTCAGAGGACAATAAAGTAAATGCCGCAGAGGCAGAAGCCGACAGAATTTCGGACCTTGCAGAAGACGCAGTTGAAAAGGCTGAGGACGCTGAGGAAAAGGCGGCTGACGCTGTTGAAAAGAAGAACGACGCAGAGGCTCAGATTACCGTTGCAAAGGGCGTAGAAAAGCTCGGAGAGGATATTGCCGAGGTAATGGATACATTTACAGACGGTGATTTTTCTCAGATAGTCAAGACGGGAGCCGCCGCAGAAAAAGCTGTCGGCGCCGCAGAAAAAACCGCTGACGCTATCACAACGATAGAAGACGCTGCAAAGGAGACAGCCGCCGCTAAGGAAGAAGCCGAGGCTGCCGCAAAGGAAGCAAAGGAAGCTTTTGAGGCTGTTCTCAACGCAGAGCAGGGCGCTGAAAACGATAACAGAGAAGCCGCAGTCGAGGCGGCGGAAAAGACAGCAGAGGCTCTCAAAAAAGCCGAAGCCGCAGAAAACACAGCAAAAGAAAACGCAGAAAAAGCCCAGAGTGCTTATGACGAAGCCGAAAAGGCCGTTGATGAAGCACAGAAGGCTTATGACGAAGCGCTCACATTCGCTGACGGAAAGGTTACCGAAAGCGAAGCTATCGACAGAATAAACAAGGAGCTTGAAGATGCGAAAACAGCTCTTGAAGCCGCAGAAAAGGCAGTAAAGGAAGCGGAGGACGCTTATAAGGTTGCAACAGGTCTCACAGAGGTCGTTGCCGACGCCGCCGCAAAGGCTGCAGAGAAAGCGGGACTTGACGCAGAAGGTGCCAAGGAAGACGCAGAAAAAGCACAAGAGGACGCAAACGCAATCAAGGACGACCTTGCACAGATAACATCCGGTGCGGCTTTCGACGCTGTAACAGAAGCGAAAGACAAGGCTGTCGAGGCGGAAACTGCCGCAAACGAAGCAAAAGCGGAAGCCCAGACGGCAAAGGACGAAGCCGACAAGAAATACAGCGATACCCTTTCAGCCTCAAAAGAAAAGCTCGGCGGAGCGTCTGCCGAATCGGTTGTTGACGAGGGAAATTCCAGAATGCTCGGAATAGGCAGAAAGAATATTGACAACTGGAAGGACCTTGCAAAGAACGCTGTAAGAAAGAGTACAAGAAAAGAATATCAGGCAAAGGTTGACAGATACAACGAAGCGATGAAGCTTGTTGAAGCTGAAAAGAATGCAAGACTTGACGCCGAAAGCAAGTCTGCCGACCTTGACAACGCAACAAAGAATGCAGAAGCCGCTACTGCCGACGCAAAGGCAAAGACAGAAGCATACAACAAGGTTGCCGATTATATTTACAGCGGCGATGTAACTCTTGATTCAACAAAGGACGATGTAAACTTCCAGCTTCTTCTCAAGGATATCGGAATGTCCGCCGATGAGTTCAAGGAGATAGTAAAGGATACAAATGCTTACTATAAGGCTACAACAGATTCCTTCTGGGTAAGAGACCTTTTCGGTGACGAATTCAAGAGCGAAAAGGAAATAGAAAAGAAATACGGTCTTAAAGACGGTTTCTTTGAGGGCTTTGCAAGAGACCCCGAAAACAGAGGAGAGCTTCTTGCCATAGGCTATGACCAGCTTGGCGAAACAAAGACAGACGAAGCAGAAGCGGCTCTTTATTCGGCTACATTTGACGCTCTTTATGCTCAGAAGGCAGCAGAAGCCGCAGAAAAAGCCGCTGATGAAGCTGAAAAAGCCGCAAAGGCTGAGGCGGGAGCTGTTGAAGCGTACAGAAATGCCCTTGCCGACCTTGCCGCCGCAAGAGCAAAATATGAAAAGGCTAATGCAGATTTTAACAATACAAATGCAAAGCTTGCCGCACAGAACGATATTGAAGTTGCTAAGGCAAACCTTGACGCCGCAAGAGCAGACCTTTCCGTAGCACGAAAGGAAAATGCAAAGGCACAGGCTGACCTTGCCGCCGCTGAAAAGGCTGTTGCAAGCGCAAAGAGCTCGGATAACTGGGCTAAGGAACTTTCAACCGCAAAGAAATCGATGACCTTTGCAAAGGGTACGGATAAGAATACGCCTATTGTTACCCCCGTAACTGTTCAGGATCTTTCCGACGCAGATGTCAAGAGCGAAAATTCAAAATATTTCACAAAGAACATTGAAAATGTTGAAATTCCCTACGATATTTATCAGCAGTACATCAAGGCTATGTACGGCAAGTCGCAAACATCGTTTGATAAATACAAGAATAATCTCAGCAGAAACGGTGCAGGTATCGGTAAGGGTACAGACGCTTCAAAGAGTACAATGTCCGCTCTTTACCTTGTTTACATTCCTTCCGACGAAGAAGGAACACTCGGAAAGTTTGACGATACGCTGGGTGTTATGACGGAAGATGAGCTTGCCGATTATCTCAATACTGTCGACGAAGGCAGTACAATTCAGATTTTCAGCATTTATTCTCTTAAACAGCACGCTGACGGATATCATATGGATGGTAATGTGTTTGAGATGAAGGGTACAAAGCCTGTTACTCCCATTATTCCCGAACCTAATCCTGAACCAACTCCAACACCTACACCAACACCTACTCCAACACCCACACCTACACCTAATCCCACACCTGCACCTACTCCTACACCGACACCTGCTCCCGTAATCATTGAGGATGATGAAGTTCCTCTCGGCGAAACACCTGAGCTTGTTGAGATAGACGATGAAGAAGTTCCACTTGGCGAAACACCTGAACTTGTCGAGATAGACGACGAAGAGGTTCCTCTCGGAGAAACTGCGGCAAACCCGATTACAGGCAACAAGGCTCCCATAGGAGCATTAGCTCTTGCCGCCGCAAGCGCAGCCGCTATGATTGCGGAAATTGCAAAAAAACGCAGAAACAAAACTGAAGAATAACTGATAAAAAGCAGTCGTTACGACTGCTTTTTATGTTTGTTATCAGTATAATGTCAGTTGCATTTCAAAACACGACATGATATAATAAATCATAAAATTGTCGGAGGTGCAAATATGTCGGAGTATATGTTCAGCGTAGTTATTCCCGCCCATAATGAAGAAAAATACATAGAAAAATGCATAAACGGAATTAAAAAAGCCTCAGAAAACGCTTTGCCCTGCAAAACCGAGATAATCGTTATGGCAAACCGTTGTACCGACAAAACGGCAGAAATTGCCGAAAGTCTTGGCGCAAGGGTGATAGTCAACGATGAAAAATGTATCGGAAGTATCAGAAATTCGGGAGTAAGAGCGGCAAAGGGAAGGATAATCATCACCATTGACGCCGACAGCGTTATGTCGGAGGGTGCGCTCAGTGAAGCAAGAAAAATGCTCCTTAGCGGAAAATACATAGGTGGCGGAACAGCCTCAAAATTCGACAGAATGTCCTTTGGCATATTCTGCTCGACTGTTTATGTTGCGGCGAATATCGCTCCGCAGATGATAAAGAGTAAGGCGGCGCTTTCGGGCGGAATGTTCTGGTTTTTCAAGGATGACTTTGACAGAATAAACGGCTTTGACGAAAGCCTTGTCAGCCTTGAGGACCTTGACTTTGCAAAAAGGCTCAAAGAGCTTGGCGACAGCGTGGGCAAAAAATACGGCACACTGAAAAAGTCGTATATCACCACATCAAGCCGCAAGTTTGACGAGTTCGGCGACTGGTATCTGATAAAAAACAAAAAGCTCACCAAGGCAATTTTTACCGGAAAAGACAGAGAGGCCGCCGATAAATTCTATTACGATTTAAGATAAACGATGATAAAAACGCTCTGCTTCGCAAAAGGTGTTGCAGAGCGTTTTTATTATGTTGATAAGGCGGTTTTTCTTGAAAAATGCAGAAGATTGTAGACAAATTAACAAAAAAGTGGTATAATTTCCTTTAATTTAATCGGAAACGGTAGCTGTAATTTGTCGGAGATAACGATGTTTCAGGAGAGCATTCTGCACCCGTACTATCTGAGCCGCTTTAATCAGCTGATAAATTTTGACTCTGCAAAAAACGACACATCGGAGAACGGTTTCAGGGGAACCCTTGAATACCCCGTCATCTATCCCGGCGTTGATGAATTTGAATGGCACGAAATAAATGTCTTTGCGGGATATGACGAGAACGGCGAGGCTATCATCAATATTCTCGGACGGGATGTGACAGAGGCGCACGATAAGGCGGACACAAAGGCTCAGCTTTAAATAGCGAATGCGTCCAGTGCGGCAAAATCGGCTTTTCTGTTCAATATGTCCCACGATATAAGAACGCCTATGAACGCTATAATCGGCTTTACCGAGCTTCTTGACAAGCACCTTGACGACAAGGAGCAGGCAAGGGAATACATAAAGAAGATACAGACTTCAAACGCTTTTCTGCTTTCGCTTATCAATAATGTCCTTGAAATAGCAAGAATTGAAAGCGGAAAGACCACTATTGACGAAACATACTGGAATGTGTATAAATTCAACGATTCTCTGTACTCGCTTTTCGATTCGCAGATGAAAGAAAAGGGAATAGAGTTCACGAGAACTATTGTGATTGAGCATACTGAAGTAATCTGCGACGCTACAAAGCTTCGTGAAATATTCCTGAATATCCTCAGTAACGCTCTTAAATACACTCCCGCAGGCGGTAAGGTAGAAATGCGTCTTACAGAAATCCCTTACGACCGCGAGGGGTACGCTATGTATCGCACAGAGATTGAAGATACGGGCATAGGAATGTCGGAGGATTTTCTTCCCAATATGTTTGACGAGTTCACAAGAGAAAGGTCAAGCACGGAAAGCCGTATAAACGGTACGGGACTTGGCATGGCTATCGTCAAAAAGCTTGTTGAGCTTATGGACGGTACGATAACTGTTGAAAGCAAGATAGGAAAAGGCACGAAATTTACTATTACACTGCCTCACCGTATTGTAACAAGCAGTAATACCGAACAGTCTGTGAAAAATAATGCCGAGATCAATACCGAATTATTCAAAGGAAAACGTATTCTTCTTGCCGAGGATAACGACCTGAATGCGGAGATCGCAATAACTATTCTTGAAGAGGCGGGCTTTGATGTTGAACACGCCGTTGACGGAATAATCTGCGTTGATATGCTTGAAAAGGCAAGGGCAGGATATTACGACCTTATTCTGATTGATATTCAGATGCCGAATATGAACGGATACAAGGCTGCTCAGACGATAAGAAGATTTTCCGATAAGCAAAAAGCGGAAATCCCTATAATAGCTATGACCGCAAACGCGTTTGAGGAAGATAAGAAAAATGCCTATGAGTCGGGTATGAACGGACACATTGCAAAGCCTATCAACATCGGAAAGCTGATGGCTACTTTATCGGAAATTTTCAGCTAAGAAATCTTTTTTAAAAAACAAACAGCGTACCGTTTCTCACAAAGATACGGTACGCTTGTTTTTATATGATATAAGCTCCGATAAGATTGAAGAAATAGCCGACAACGATAATTCCCACCACGCATATCGCAATAAAAATGCCGAGTAACTTTGGCTTGACAGCTTTTCTTAGCATTATCATCGACGGGAGTGAAAGTGTTGTCACCGCCATCATAAACGAAAGGACAACTCCCAAAAGTGCGCCCTTTGAAAGCAACGCCTCGGCAATGGGGATTGTACCGAAAATGTCGGCATACAAGGGTATTCCCGCAACGGTCGCAAGAATTACTCCGAATGGGTTATTGTCACCGAGCAAGGTTATTATAAATTCCCCGGGAATAAAATTGTGGATAACAGCGCCTATCCCAACGCCTATGAGCACAAAGGGGAATACATATTTTGCTGTATCGCGGACCTCTGTCAAGGCGTATTTAATGCGGTCTTTTATGTGAAGCTCCTCTTGGGGAGTATCAATCTGTTTTTCGTTTAGAATATATTCCTCTACCTGATTTTCAAGATGGAGCTTTTCGATAAGCGTTCCGCCGAGAACGGCAATGATAAGTCCCACAAGGACATATATTACAGCGACCTTCCAACCGAAAATGCTCATTAAAAGCAGTAGCGAGCCGAGGTCCACCATAGGCGATGAAATCAAAAATGAAAATGTTACTCCAAGAGGGAGACCTGCGCTTGTGAAGCCGATAAACAGCGGTATCGACGAGCAGGAACAAAAGGGCGTTACCGTTCCGAGCAAAGCGGAGATGATGTTTGCTCCCACGCCGTGAAATTTGCCGATTATCTGCTTGCTACGCTCTGGCGGAAAAAAGCTTTGTATATAAGAAATAATGAAAATGAGAAAACAAAGAAGCACCATAATTTTTATTATATCATAAATAAAAAAGTGGATACTTCCGCCTAATTTTCCATCTGTGTCAAGCCCTGCCGAGCGTAAAATATTTCCTATCAGTCTGCTGAGCCAGGACATTCCGAGAATTTCATTCTGAAAAAAGTCCCATACTGCTTTTATGCTGTTCATAAAAAGCCCCTTTCATAAATATATATAAATGTATCTATTTGTTTTGTTTTAAGACAGCCGTGGGTGACACGGCTGATGTTATTTATACTCGTTGAGCACTTCTTCAAGTATTAAAACGGCACTCTTTACCATTTCGGGACAAACTGTTTTAAACAGATTTTTTCTTTGATAAACACTTTATCTTCGGGAACGGTGAGGTCGTACCCCAACAAATCACGGCAGACGATAGAGCCGTTTTTCTCTTTAAAACGCTTTGTATAATCGACGGCAATTTCATAGGCGCGGGATTTCTGTTCGTTGTCTTCTGCGTCATAGTGACCGTATTTGAGCCCCAACACAAGCAACGCTCCCGAAACGGCACCGCATATCTCTCCGTTTCTTGCTCCTCCGCCGAAAGATGTTCCCAGCATAAGTGCAGTTTTTTCGTCAATTCCGAAGTCGCCCGCAAAGGCGGTAAAGACAGCCTGAGAGCAGTTGAAGTTATTGGAAAAAAGTGAAAGAGCCTTTTCTGTTTTGTTCATTTAGCTTTCCTCCCCGATATTTTTCAGCTTTTCAAGATAGCAAAGCGCCTTGTCTATTCCGTCGGGGGAGATGGAGTAGTGCATCCATTTTCCCTCCTTGCGTCCTATGACAATTCCGCTGTCGCAAAGAATTTTCATATGGTGAGAAAGAGTAGGCTGGGTTATGTTCATTTCCTCCAACAGCTTGCAGGCACATTTTTCTTCGCTTTTTAAAAGGTGAAGTATTTTTATTCGGTTTTCATCGCAGAACGCCTTGAATATAACTGCTGTTCTTTTTTCATCAAGTTCCATTTTGCCACCTCACATTGATAAACATCTATATGTATTATACCGCACCATAAAAATATTGTCAAGCAAAACTTATAAAAAAAGAGTACCACACAAAAAGTATGGTACTCAATAAATTATTCAGCTGACGCAGGACACATTACAAAGAACACCTTTGTTCCAACATTTCCATAAACCGTTTCGTCCGCCTCAACGCAGATATTCCAACGGGGGTCTGCGTTGTCTTTAAGCTTTTTGATAAAGCCGTCAACATCGCTTTCCTTTTCGACCTCAAAG
>CAMGJS010000014.1 GCA_946056455.1 uncultured Clostridia bacterium
ATTGGCAATTTTTCATAACACCAATCTGTAAACGATGATTAAGATTTCGGCATTTACATTCTCATCGTTTCAAAAGTAGCAATTCCCAAATGCCGTGTTCCTTGACGGAAAAGTCCGTCCTGTCTGCCAATGACGAGAACAAGATTTTCGTGGCTACGCTGATGCGTAGTTATGTTGCAGAAACCAAAGAAAAACACTCACGATTAAGGACCGTCGAGATGCTTTGGTAACTTACTAAACTCGCACAAACTGTTATCCGCAACATTGTCCGATAAATAAGCGGAGATTGTTCGCACCAATCCGTTTCTATTACGGAAGGAATAGAAACGGATTGGAAAAGTGGGAAAAATCAACGCAGAATCGGAACTTATGCGGATAATAAATATGAAAATCAGTGAAATCTGCGAAAAATCGGCTTTTCGCGGACATGCTCGGGGTATGCCCTGAGAAAAAAATAAAAATTTTTCTGAAAAAATATTTTTTTGTGTTATATCATCTAATGAAAACTTTTGCGAAAGGAGGCTTGCCTATGAACGAAACAAGGGACGACCCTTTCTTCGGTGCGTCGACTGTATACATAATCGGCAATTCTATATACATCGTCGGGATAAAGTTCAACACGCAAAGCAAAGAAACAGTTTCAACCGTAGTTTTATCTCTCATTGAGCATGAGGTACAAAATTCAGAAAAAGAGTAGACAACCGACTTTTATGATGCTATTATAGACTCACATCAGTCGTATGTTGTCGGAAAGGAGTATCTATGTTACAAGACAACACAATCACAGCACTTTATTGCCGTCTTTCCCGCGATGACGAACTCGTAGGAGACAGCAACAGTATTACAAATCAAAAGGCAATTCTCAAAAAATACGCTGACGATAACGGTTTTAAAAACACAGAGTTCTATGTTGACGACGGTTTCAGCGGAACGAATTTCAATCGCCCCGGTTTTATCAGTATGCTTGATGACATAAAATCGGGCAAAGTATCGACAGTTATTACGAAAGACCTTTCAAGACTCGGAAGAAATCACATAAGGACAGGCGAATATATTGAAATTATCTTTCCTGATTACAATGTAAGGTATATCGCAATAAATGATAATGTTGATACAAACAAAGAAGATAATGAGATTATGCCTTTTAAAAATCTTTTCAACGAATACCACTCCCGTGATTGCAGTAAGAAGGTAATAGCTGTTTTCAAAGCAAAAGGTAAATCGGGAAAACCACTCACTACAAATCCGCCTTATGGGTACAAGAAGTCGGAGGCGGACAAGAATGTCTGGGAGATTGACGAAGAGGCGGCGGAAGTTGTAAAGAGGATATTCAGACTCTGCATAGAAGGATACGGGCCTTCACAGATTGCGGGAATACTGACGAAAGATAAAATTCTCATCCCATCGGCACACGCAATCTCAAAAGGCTATGCAAATTTCAGAAATCCCGATAATCCTACAAAATGGTGTGAAAAAACTATCGCTGCTATCCTTGAAAGAAAAGAGTATCTCGGTCATACGATAAATTTCAGAACAAAAAGAAAATCCTACAAGGAAAAGAAAACCATACTACTCCCCGAATCCGAATGGATGATATTCGAAAACACTCATCCTGCAATTATTTCACAAAAGGATTTTGATTTGGTTCAAGAACTCAGAAAGAACAAACGCAGACCACAGAGATGCAAAGAAGTAAATCCATTTTCGGGAATGGTATATTGTTCGGATTGCGGAAGCAAAATGTATCTTTGCAGGTCTCGAAATTGCCACGAAAATATGAAGTGTGCAGTTTACTCCAAAAACACGGATAAATGTTCATCGCATTACATAAGAACGGATGTCCTCAATGAGATTGTACTTTCAGAAATCAGAAAAGTTGCTTCTTTTGTAGCGGAAGACGAAGAAAAGTTTATTAAACTTGCAACGGAAAGTTCTGAAAAGAAGATTTCTTCTGAACTGAGAGCGGCAAAATCAAAACTCGATAAGAAGACCTACAGGGTTTCTGAAATCGAAAAAATATTTAAAAGGCTTTATGAAGACAATGTTCTCGGTAAGATTTCAGACGAAATGTTCAGTAATATGATTAAAAGTTACGAAGTCGAACAGAAGGAACTGAAAGAAGAAATTGCTTTACTTGAAAGTTTTATTTCTGAAAGAGAGAAGCAATCTTCTGATACAAGGAAATTTGTAGGCATTGCGAAGAAATACACGGATATTCAGAAGCTCACACCAGAAATTATGCATGAGTTCATTGAAAAGATTGTCGTACACGCACCAGACAAGTCATCGGGACACAGAACGCAGAAAATAGAAATCATTTTCAGATTTGGTATTCTTACTTCTACCGTTACCAATGGCAAAAAAGAAAAAGTTGCGTAGAAATACGCAACTTTTCATACGATTTAAAATAGTTCGCTATTGGTAGTGCCCGAGGGGGCTCTCCTTACGCACCACCCTTTCTCTGAAATAAAATGCTTATTATCCCTTAACTCCTGTCGAACCGAAACCGCCCTCGCCCCGTTCTGTATCGGGCAAGGTATCGGTCAATATCATATCCTCGATAATCACGGGGGTAATAACCATCTGCGCTATACGCATACCGTTTTCGACGACAAAATCCTCCTTGCCGTTATTTATAAGCGCAACGCATATCTCTCCGCGATAATCGCTGTCAACAACGCCCACTCCGTTTGCAAGAGCTATCCCTTTTTTTGAGGCAAGTCCGCTTCTTGCATAAATCATAACGGCGGTATTTTCGTCAGCGGCAACGGCAATGCCTGTGGGGACTACGGCTATTTCCCCTTTATTAATTACAACGGGACTTTCAACGCAGGCGCAAAGGTCATAGCCTGCGCTACCCGATGTTGCTCTTTCGGGGACTTTTGCCCCGTCCTTCAAAAGTTTTATCTTCATTATTCAATACCTCTGTAATAAAGTCCCCTTGTGAAATTTTCATAAGGGTTCTTTTCATTTTCATAGTTTTCTATCGCCTTGTTGATTTCATCGGCAGTTTCATTCTCAAAGAGCATTGACACAAAATCGACATTTTTAATGTCCTGCTTTTTATCGGCAAGGCAGAGTATGTCGCAGTTGAGTATCTCTGCATAGTCCTTTGTGCAGGCGACTTCAAACTCCCGTCCTGTTCGGTCACGAAGGATTTTTCTGCATTCCTTACAGCCTATCTGCGATTTTATCGGGCAGTTTCTTGTGAGCATAAGAGGCAGTTTTCCGTGAACGATTATTCCACGGGGAATGTCTGCTCCGAGTGAGGAGATTTGCGACAGTTTAAGCTCGAACGAAAGCTCTGTATCAACTGCACCGAGGTTTTTTATTTCCATCAAAGAATATGAATTTGCGATATTCATTCCATATCCCGAATGACAGACAAAGCCTAATTTTCCTGCGGTTTCAAGGTGAGAAATATTATTGCAGTATGCGTGACGAAAACCTTTTTCAAAAGCTTTTTGAAGAAGCTCCCGAACACTGTTCTCGTCCGTTATGAACCTTGGTGGTGAGAGCAGGATTTTTTCATCGGGAGAGATTTTTTCAAACTCACTAAGGGGCAGAACGATTTCCTTTATATCGTCCGAAAGTCCTTTAATCTGCTCGGCTTTTTTAAGGTGTACCCTTATATGCGGTTTTTCCGTTACGATATGCTTTTCGGGCATTGTAACTTTTTCGGAGAAGGCTGTTACCGCCTTTTTCTCGCAAAGCTTCTCTGAAAGAGCGTCCGTCACTTTTCGCCTGAGGTCGTTTATATCAGAAACGGTCATAAAAAGTCCGCTTTCGATTTCCGCCGTTATGCTACCTGCAAAAAATGGTGTTCCGCCAAGCTTTGACAGCTTATTCTCAACATATTTTTCATCGAGGGGGACGCTTTCCGCCTCTTGCGGAATGTTGCCCGTAACGGTGACAGAATTTCCGTCGCAAATGGCAGTCAGCGTTACATTCTGTCCACGAAAAACCTTCATTTCAAGGTCGAGCTTTTTTCTCGGAACATCTCTGCGGTAAAGTTCCCGCAAAGTCGGAAGAACATCCTTTGCCGATGTGACATCGTCCTTTTCTCTTATGCCGAACATATTTCTGCCCAAGTTGCCGTGAAGATAACCGTTTGTAAAACCGCTCCGTGAAAAAACAGCTTTTAATGTGTCCATATCGGGAGCAGTTCCGTCAAGGGATTTTTTCAATGCGTCAACGGCGGCGGCAACATATTCGGGGCGTTTCATTCTGCCCTCTATTTTGAATGAAGTCACTCCTGCGTCGGCAAGAAGCTTTATTTCGGGGATATATGAAAGGTCTTTCAGCGACAATGCGTGATAAGTCGAATTATCCGCTGAAAAGGGCAGACGACAGCTTTGGGCACAAAGTCCTCTGTTTGCGCTTCTTCCGCCTATCATTGCGGACATAAAACATTGTCCCGAAACGGACATACATAACGCTCCGTGAACAAAAACCTCCACCTCAATGGGCAGAGAACAGATTTCCCTTATCGTTTCTAAGGGAAGCTCTCTTGAAAGGACAACTCTTGAAAAGCCCATTGAAAGAGCCTTCTTGGCGCCGTCCATAGTATGAATAGTCATCTGCGTTGAAGCGTGCAAGGGCATATGGGGCAAGGCGGTCTTTATCGCCGAAAAAACGCCCAAATCCTCAATAATAAATGCGTCCACCCCTGTTTCTGCGGAATGGACTGCAACTTTTAAAAGGTCTTTGAAATTGTTGTCGAAAATAACGGTGTTTATCGCCTGATGAACGGCTACTCCGTTCTTGTGGCAATAGTCGACCGCCTCTTTGAGCTCGTCATCGGAAAAATTAGTCGCATTCTGTCTTGCGGAAAATTTTTTCGCTCCGAGATATACAGCGTCCGCACCGCATCTTACTGCGGCATAGACGCTCTCAATGCTCCCCGCGGGAGCTAAAATTTCGGGATTTTTCATAAAAACCTACTCTTTCACAAAGCTTGAAAATCTTGTGTACTGACCGTCCCACACAAGCTCGACGGTACCCGTTTCGCCGTGTCTGTTCTTTGCGACGATACATTCCGAGACATTCTGCTTTTCGGTCTCTTTGTTGTAATAAGCGTCACGATAAAGCATAATTACAATATCCGCATCCTGCTCTATTGAACCCGACTCACGAAGGTCGGAAAGCTGGGGACGATGGTCTGTTCGGCTTTCGGGACCTCTGGCTAACTGAGAAAGCACTATGACGGGAACATCAAGCTCCTTTGCCATAAGCTTTAACTGTCTTGTTATCTCTGAAACTACGGCAACACGGTTGTCGCCCTTTATCTTTGCCGACTCCATAAGCTGTAAGTAGTCGATAACCACAAGCCCGAGATTTTTTATTCTGCGTAATTTTGCTTTCATCTGCGGAACGGTTATTCCACCCACATCAGAGAGAAAAATCTCGGTCTGAGAAAGCACAGCCGCCCCGACAGAAAGACGCTCCCATTCTTCGGGGGTTATGTTTCCTGTTTTAAGGCTCTGGCTGGGGACTCTCGATTCGGAGGACAACATTCTCGTTACAAGCTGTTCGTTGGACATTTCGAGCGAAAATACAGCCGCTTTCAGCTCCTTGTTTTTAAGGCAGACATTTGTTACGATATTTAAAGCAAATGCGGTCTTTCCCATACCCGGTCTTGCCGCAACAACGATAAGGTCGGACTTATTAAGTCCCGTTATCGTTCTGTCAAGGTCCGAAAATCCGCTTTTTGTTCCGAGATATTTTTCTCTGTCCTCGCCGCTTATTTTTTTGAGATTGTCAAAAACAGAAACGAGCGCGTCGTCAAGCTTTGTAAAGCCGTGAGTTTCCTTTCCCCGTCTTATGTCATAAATTCTCTGCTCGGCAAGGTCAAGAAGAGCCGAGGATTTCTCTCCGCCCTCCATAGCCGCCGACGCTATTTCCTGCATAGCCTCGATAAGTGCGCGCTTTTCGTATTTGTCCCTTACTATTTCACAATAGTCCTTGATATTTTCAGTGGAGGGGACTTCGTCCATAATCGAAAGAAGATACCTCTTTCCCTCGGCGGCGGTAGCGAAAACTCCTTCCGCAACAGCGTCGTTGAGGACGGTCATAGCGTCCGCCTTTTCGCCCAGGGTAAACTTATTGACAATTATCTGAAAGAGCTTTTTGTGATTTTCCTCCGAGAAATACTCCGCCTTCATCGTTTCAAGAATTTCAGAAACGGCATTCGGATTTAAAAGCATCGCTCCGAGGACGGTCTGCTCATATTCGATACTGCGCGTAGAGTCGTTTTCTCTTATGCTGTCAAAATTCATCTTAGTTTTCCTCTGTAACTTCAACCGAAACAGACGCCGAGATACCCGTGTAAAGCTTGATTTCGGCGGTGTATGTTCCGAAAGCCTTTATGTCGGCAACGCTAATCTTCTTCTTTTCAACCTTAACGCCGAGCTGTTTTGCTATTTCGTCAGCAATATTCGAGGCTGTCACCGAGCCGAAAAGCTTTCCGCCCTGACCTGCCTTCGCCTTTAAAGTAACCTTTTTGCCCTTTAATTTTTCTGCAAATTCAAGAGCCTCTGCTCTTGCAACATCAATCTTGTGCTGTTCGGACGCTTTTTTTCCGTTGAGCAAAGACATATTTTCGGGCGTTGCCTCAACGGCAAGCTTTTTGGGAAGAAGCGAATTTCTTGCAAATCCGTCAGCGACTTCTTTTACCTCTCCTGCCTTTGCAGTACCCTTGACATCCTGTAAAAATATAACCTTCATTTTTTATTCCTCCTGTGATTTTCTCATATCCGTAACGGTGTAACCGTCATAGTCAAATAATGTTTTGTCGCCCTTTTCGCCGTATTCTATAAGGTACTCAGCATAGAGCTTTTCGTCCTTGTCATAGAACGATATATCGCGGAGCTTTCCCTCGCCCGTCAGAAAAAGACATTTTTCGTCCCCCGTGGTATAAATCTCCGTCAGACTTCCGTCATCGTTTGTGGCGCTGTATGTCGGAGCGTCTGCCCCCACAAGCTGTGCAACGGTGAAGATAAAGTCGATGTCCGCATACATCACTTCATCGTGAGCGTTTTCTGCGGGGTATATCGCGGCGCACTTTTTAATATCGTCAATGACGATATAGCTGTCGGCGGTTTTTATAAACCTTGCCGAGTAATTGTCGTACTCTATCCGCCTTACCTCTTTATCTCCCTTGCGATAATACTCTGAAACTCCCGTTTCGCCGTAAATGCAGGAAATAGTTTTTATGTAATAATCTTCGCCGCTTGCGTCAGCCTGCGATATTTCCTCTTTTGCCTGCACAAAGCTTTCGGCATTTCCGAAAAGCTTTTTCTGTGAGCAGGAGCAGAGTGTGAATGTCAATGCAAAAAAGAGGAAAACCGCCGTTATTTTTTTTAGTTTCATATTAACTTATCTCACTTTTATGTTCGTCAATAGCGCTTATAAGAGCCGCCTTTGCCTCGGCAAGAGATACTCCCTCAAGCTGAGCGCCTGCCATTGTCTGATGTCCGCCGCCGCCTAACTTTTCCATAATGACCTGAACATTCATAGCGCCCAAGGACCTTGCGGAAAAGCAAGCCATTCCGTTATTCATATAGATAACGAAAGCCGCGTCAACTCCTGCAATGCCCAAAAGCTCGTCCGCCGCCTGCGGAGCGACAACTCTTATATCGTCAATGGGAACATCGTTTATTGAAATAGCACAACGCTCATATATTTCAGCGTTTGCCACAAGCTTTGTCTTTTCGTGATAGCTTTCCATTGAGTTTGCAAACAAAGAGCGCACCGCAACGGTATCGGCGCCCATTTTTCTCAGGTACGCCGCCGCTTCAAAGGTTCTCACGCCCGTTCTCATAACAAAGCTTTTTGTGTCAAGCATAATTCCTGCAAGAAGAGCCTCCGCCGCATACTGACTTAATTTTCCTGCCTCGCCGAAGTACTGAACAATCTCCGCAACCATTTCCGACGCTGACGAAGCATAAGGCTCGTGGTGGAAGATAACTGCGTTTTCGATATAATTCGTCACCTTGCGGTGATGGTCGATAACCACAACCTGCTTTGCCTTTTCATAAAGCTCCGACGATTCGACAATATCTTTGTTATGGGTATCCACGATGATAAGGAGCGATGTAGGAGTAATCTCGGCAATCGCCTCTTCGGGAGTGATGAAAAGGTCGTCGGCATTTTCGTCCATCTCGTTTATTCTGTCGATAAGCGAAACGGCAAGGTTCTGTTCGGTATTGACAACGACATTCGCTGTTTTTCCTAAGTTTATTACCGCTTCGGCAAGACCTACCGCCGAGCCTACGCTGTCAAGGTCACCGAAACGGTGCCCCATAACATAAACGGCGGAACTTTCCTCGATAAGTCCCAAAAGACCTTTGGCTATCATTCTTGTCTTTACCTTGGTCTGTTTTTCTATTCCCTGGGATACTCCGCCGAAGAAACGATAGTCGCTTTCGGTCTTGACAGCCGCCTGGTCGCCGCCTCTTCCGAGAGCCATATCAAGCGCCTGCTTTGCATAGCTTTCACATTCTTCAAGGGTTTCTCCTCTGCCGACGCCTATTGAGAATGTTACGCTCAGTTTATCGTCAACGGAAATCTGTCTTGCCTTATCGAGTATCTTGAAGCGGTCGTCAATTATCTTCTGCAATTTCTGCTCCTCGATAATGACAAAAAATCTGTCGCTTGATGTCTTGCGGAGTATTCCTCCCGTTTCTTCGATAAAGCCTTCCATAAGCTTTTCTATCTGTATTAAAATTCTCGCCTTGTCGCTTTCTTTGATGCTCTGCAAAAGGTCCTCGTAGTTATCGACGGACGCTAACAGAACGGCAGGTCTTGTGTTCCTGAAATTTTCCTCCAAAAGAACAAAATCGGTAACATCTTCAAAATAAAGCATTGTAAGCTCTATTTCTCCCTTTTTGTTGCGTGAGGCGAAAACGCGGTAGTATCTGTCCTTATAGTCGATTACGGTACCTTGTCTTGTGTTCGCTTTTTCAATGTCTATCTGGACAATCGACTGAATGTTCACGCCGAAAGGATCCGCCGTGTCATAGATATATTCGGTAAATCTTCTGTTGAACCAGACTATCTTGCCTGCGTCGTCGATGATTATTGTGGGAGCGGGAAAGTTATATATAGTTTCACGCTCGGTATTGTTTATCTGCTCGTCAACCTCGGCGACATATCTGTGGATATTCCTCTGCGCCGCTACAAACTGCATTACAAATACAAAGCTGACAAGAGCCGTCACAAAAAGCATTGTCCAGGATAAAAGCTCGTTTTCTTTTATAACTATCGCCGCCGAGCAGAACGCCGTGAAGATAAGCGCCGCACCCGTCACCTGAAACAACAGCCATTTTTTGCCTTTCATAATGTCACCGCCTTTTTATCTGCGTTCCCCATATTACAAATCCTGCAAAACGGGCAAAATCATCGGGCTTCTCTTTGTCTTGTGATAGATATAGTCCGAAAGGCTGTCTTTAAGCCTTGATTTTATTGCGTTTCTGTCGCTTGTTCCGCCCGAAAGACAATCTTCAAGCTCAGCGACAAGAATATCTCTTGCACCCGTCATAAGCTCCTCGGACTCGCGCACATACACAAACCCTCTTGAAATAATATCGGGGCCTGCAAGTATCTGTCCGTTTTCAAAGTCGATAGAGGCAACGGCTATAATAAGTCCGTCCTCGGCAAGATGCTTTCTGTCACGAAGAACAATAGCCCCAACATCGCCGACGCCAAGGCCGTCAACAAGAACTCTGCCTGCCGATACCTGCCCTGTAATCCTGATGTCCGTTCCGTCCGTTTCAATGACGTTTCCGTTTGAGCCTATTATGATATTTTCTTCGGGGATACCCATTGCAACGGCTGTCTGAGCGTGCTTTTTAAGGTGCTTGTACTCACCGTGAACGGGAATGAAGAATTTAGGTCTTGTGAGAGCCATAATGAGCTTCTGTTCGTCCTGACAGGCATGTCCCGAAACATGAACATCATACATCGACTCATAGATAACCGTAGCGCCGAGGCGCATAAGCTCGTTGACAACCTTGGTCACAAGCTTTTCGTTGCCGGGAATAGGCGTTGCCGAAATGATGATATAGTCAAGGGGAGTGATGGAAACTTTCTTGTGGTCGTTCATCGCCATTCTTGACAATGCAGACATCGGCTCGCCCTGACTGCCCGTTGTTACAATGACAATCTGTTCGGGCGAATATTTATTGATAAGGTCTATATCAATGAGTATTCCGTCGGGTGCGTCAAGATAGCCGAGTTCAATAGCTGTGTTGATGACATTCACCATACTTCTGCCTGAAACGGCAACCTTTCTGCCGTATTTCACCGCGCAGTTGATGACCTGCTGAATACGGTGGATATTGGACGAGAAAGTAGCTATGATTATTCTCTTTGTTCCTGCCGACTCAAAAAGCTTGTCAAATGCAAGTCCCACAGTACGCTCGGTCTGGGTATAACCTGCTCTTTCGGAGTTGGTAGAATCGGACATAAGCGCAAGAACGCCCTTGCTTCCAAGCTCGCCAAAACGGGCAAGGTCTATTATTCCGCCCTCTATGGGGGTATAGTCAACCTTGAAGTCCCCCGTGTGAACGACTACTCCAGCAGGAGTGTGGATAGCAAAACCGCAGGCGTCGGGAATAGAGTGGTTTACTCTTATAAATTCAACAGCCATACAGCCCATCTTGACGATCTGCCCGGGCTTTGTCACATTGAGTGAAACCTCGCCCAACAGATTATGCTCTTTGAGCTTACCCTCGATAAGCCCTATGGTGAGCTTTGTTGCATAAACAGGAGCCTTTATCTTTTTTAGCAGATAAGCAAGTCCGCCTATGTGGTCCTCGTGACCGTGAGTGATTACAATTCCGCGGAGCTTGTCGATATTCTGCTCGATATAGGTAAATTCGGGGATAACGATGTCTACTCCGTAAAGCTCGGTATCGGGGAAGGCAAGTCCGCAATCGACGATGAACATATCGTTTGCACATTCAAAAACGGTGAGGTTCTTGCCTATCTCGTTAAGTCCGCCGATGGGAATTATTTTAAGGGGAGTGTTTCTTCCACCCTTATACATTGTTTCGAGAATATCTCTGCTGTGTCCCTGAAAATCGGTTGCCGTGAGGGTGTTGCCCTGCTTTTTTGCGCTTTGTTTCGTATTTTTCTGCGCAGGCTTTTTTGTGTTCTTCTGCTCTTTTTTATTCTCTGCCTTTTTCTTTGGCTGAGCAGGCTTTTCGTTCTTGCGGAGCTTTTGCTTCTTTTCGGCTTTTTCCGCCTTTTTGCGCTCGTTCATCATAGCCTCGTATTCGGCAAAGCTTGACGCTTTTTGCTGAACTGGCTTTCTCTGCGCACGCTGTTCAGATGATTTTCTTCCAAAATCTGCCATTTGCTTTTGAGTATTATTCTTTTTTTCCAAATTCTGACCGCCTTTCGGTATATGCCCCGCAAGACGCTTTAAACCGTCACGGAGTGCCTCTGCCTTGTGCATATCGCCTCTCCCCAAAGCGTGCGGAGCTGTTTTGTTTTAGTTGTGTATGTATTATATATTCAGAGGGCACGCTCCCTCAAATCTTCAAAAATCAATATATATTCTACCACAATAGCGGTAGTTTGTCAAATGGCGGAAAACACGGCTTTTTGTCAGAAACCGTATTTTCCGCTCGCATTTTAAAACAACTTGATTTTCTTTTCATAAAAATCGCAAAGCTCGGACGCTGTTTCGCTATCAAAGCTTTCGGCGATAAGAACAACGCCCTTGCCCGACCTTATCGGTCTTATTATCACCCGTCTGCCGTCCTCTTCCTCGGCTGTACCCTCGTTTTCGCCTGCTTTTTCCTTACAAAGTCCGTTAAAGACCTTTTCTGCGTTTTCTGTGGGGACAAATCTTGTGGAGGCGGTAAAGTCGGGCAGTTCCGAGAGAGCCTCGGCAAGAGTAACTTTTCTGTCCTCTAAATAGCGGAGTATTATTGCCACAAGAGAAAAAGCGTCCCTTGCAAAGCGACAGTAAAGAGCGTCATTTCTTCCCTTTTTATCAGAAAAATCGGCGGTTCTTTCAAAATATCTCGAAACGGAGGCGCCGTATTTTTCGGCTATCCTTTCCGCTACTCTCGGAGCGGAATAGGGGAGCGAAATATCTCTGCCCTCTTTGAATTCATAAACGCAACCGAGGGTTAAAAGCTTTTCATAGAAAATATGCCCCGTTTCTATTGTGAACGCCGAAACCTTTCTGCAATCGGAGGAAATGTTGAAAACTATGTCACCGTCGCCACGACATTTTTGAAAAATCCTTTCGGCAATATCCATTACCTCTTTCTGCGGAGAATATATTCTGACGGGACGGCTGATTTTTCCCAGCGTTCCCTTTATCCTCTCGGCATAAATCTCCCCTATGCCCGAAAGACGCTCTATTCTGCCGTATTCGCCGTATTGCGCCGTATCATCTTCGCAAAGGGATTTTTCAAGCGTTTTTTCTTCCTTTGATGAGAGTGGCAGACCTCTTTCTGAAAGAAATTTTATTTTGGTGAACGGCCCCGAACTTATAAAAATGCCGTTTCTGGCACCCGTCAGCTTCATTGCAAGGTCCAGAGCAGGCTCAGGCAGAGCGCCGAGAAGGAAAACATCTGCGCCCTTTTCCGCAGCACCCGAAGCCGCCGCATAAGAAAGCGCCTCGGCTGATTTTTCGCCGTTGCAGGCAATGCATATCTTTTTTGAAAGCGCCGCCGTCGCCGCGCCTGACCTTACTGCTGTTGCCGAGGTGATTTCCGTTCCCGTTTCTCCGCACAGGCCGTCGTCGGACAGAATTCTTCTTGTATTTTCCATATTGCACCCTCCGATTTGTTTTTAATCATTATGGGCGGAATTTAAAGGCGATATGCAG
>CAMGJS010000015.1 GCA_946056455.1 uncultured Clostridia bacterium
CGCGATATTACAGAGCTCCCCAAGCATATATTTGAAGAAATGTCGCACTTTTTCAAGGTCTATAAGACCCTTGAAGGCAAAGAGACCGCTATTGACGAAATTCTCGGAAAAGACTCTGCAATAAAGATTGTTGAGGAGTCCATTGACAGATACATAGGAAAATTCTGTCGCGCAAGAGGATAATTTTTTCTCCGATAAGCCGTTGTCATCTTTGGCAACGGCTTGTATTTTTTTGTATTTTGGCGGATTTTCTGCATTTTTGTCATAATAGGAGCTAAAATTTTTGCGTTTTTTTAAAATTAAGTATTGACAAGGCTTTTTTAAAGTGATATAATAAATAAGCACTCGAAAAATACCGCGGGATGGAGCAGCTCGGTAGCTCGTCGGGCTCATAACCCGAAGGTCGTTGGTTCAAATCCAGCTCCCGCAACCAAAAAGCCGTTTGATTTAATCAGACGGCTTGTTTTTTGAAGTTTTTGCGAAAGGACTGTTAATATGGACTTAAACGAACTCCGTCGGCAGATTGACCTTATCGACAATGATATTCTTGAAAAGTTTCAGAGAAGAATGGACCTTTGCCTTGAAGTTGCCGAATACAAAAAGAAAAATAATGTGGGTATTCTTCAATCGTCAAGGGAGCAGGACATCATAAACAGAGTGACAGCTCTTTCAGACGATAAATATAAAGACAGCGCCGCCGTTCTTTTTTCAAATTTAATGGATATAAGCAAAAATTATCAGCAAAATGAGATCAACAAGGGCAAAAGCTTCATTGAAAAGGCTCCCCTTGAAATATCGGATAATTCAAGGGTAGGCTGTTACGGCGTTGCAGGTTCAAATTCAGAAGAAGCGACAAGAATGTTCTTCGGCAAAGAAAAGGAAATTTCATTTTTCAGCGAATTTGAAGATATTTTCCGTGCTGTTGACGAGGGCAGAATTGATTTCGGAGTAGTCCCCTTGCAGAATTCAAGCACAGGCTCTATCACCCAGACCTATGACCTTATGCGCAAATACAATGTATACATAAACAAGATGATAAGGGTAAGCATAAGACATTGTCTTGCTTCAAAAAACACCGATAAAATATCGGAGATTGAGGGAGTTTATTCTCACCCGCAGGCTATTATGCAATGCTCCGAGTTTATTTCAAAAAATAACCTTTCTGCCATTGAATATGCAAGCACGGCGACTTCGGCTGAATTCGTTTCAAAAAGCGATAAAAAAATTGCGGCGATATGCTCTGAAAGCTGTGCCGAGCTTTACGGTCTTAATGTTCTTGCAAGGGATATTTCAAACGACGCTGAGAATTTCACGAGATTTATCTGCATTTCAAAGAATTTTGCCGTTGAGCAGGGTGCGGATATTATCTCGTTACAGCTTGCTATTCCTAATGAAAAAGGCAGTCTTTACAAGCTCCTCACAAAATTCAGCGTATCGGGGCTCAATCTTTTAAAGCTTGAAAGCAGACCGAGGCACGAGGGCAACTTTGATGTTGTTTTCTATCTTGACTTTGAGGGGACAATATCGGACGAAAGGATAAACGCTCTCTTAATTCAGCTTGAAAAGGAAACAACGGATTTCAAATTCTTAGGAAATTATTCTGAACTTCAATAACACAAAAAGGGTATCGTTTTGGACGATACCCTTTTCTTATGCTCTCATATTTGAGATTTTCTTTTTCATTTTAAGGACATTCTTGCCCGACTCTCTTTCATAGCAAAGGCTGTCAACCATTCTTTTCGCTATGAAAATGCCAAGTCCGCCGACCTTTCTTGTTTCAATAGCAACAGAAATATCAGGCTCTTCTCTGTCAAACGGGTTGAACGGAACACCGCTGTCCTTCATAATAATGAGAATTTCTCCGCCTGAGACCTCGCATCCGACCTCAACGCTTCCCGAACCTTCGGGGTAAGCATAGGAGGCGATGTTTATGAAAATTTCCTCGCAGGCAAGGCGCAGGTCCTTAATCACTCTTTCGGCAGAGGGATAAAGATTACCTTCGTCTTTTATTTTTGTGAAAACAAATTCCATTATGTCCTCGTAGGACTCAGGGGTTGCCTTAACGGTAATATAATCCATCTCTCCACCTTCTTTCATAAAAATTTTCGTTTTAAACTTCTCCCTCGGTATAGTTTATAATCTGTCTGTTTTCCTCGGAGATTTTCTTTCCGATTAAAACTGCACAGCTTCGGGATTGAAGGAATATATCTCCGCCGTGATAAAGCTCGGGAACTTCATTGAAGCTCTTCGCCTCATTTCCCGTATCGGCAACGATATGCCAGCCGAAGCCCACGGGCAGTTCGGGGAGCTGATAAGACCTTGTTTCCCATATCGTGTTCATAATATAGTATATAAAAATGTCTTCCTCGGTATGATACTTGTGCTTTGTTTCAACAAACATTACGGCAAGCGTCATTGACGAACCATTCTTGTCGAGTTGCCAGGCTTTTGTCTGATGCCACGATACCTCGGGGTAGCCAAGCTCGGTCTTGGGAGCGTCATAGCTCGGGTTGCGCAGAACGGGGTGCGCCTTGCGGAAATTTATCATACCCTTTGCAAAGTTGAAAAGGTCTTTGTTCTTTTCAAGATTGTTCCAGTCAAGCCAATAAATCTCGTTGTCCTGACAATATGCGTTGTTGTTGCCGAACTGAGTATTGCCGAATTCATCGCCCGAAAGCATCATCGGTGTTCCTCGGCTCATAAGGAGCATTGTGAACGCATTCTTGCGCTGTCTTGTGCGAAGAGCGAGAATGTCGGGGTTCTGAGTTTCGCCCTCTTCTCCGCAGTTCCAGCTGTTGTTGTCGTTTGCGCCGTCACGGTTGCCTTCTCCGTTAGCCTCGTTGTGCTTGTATGTGTAGCTTACAAGGTCATTTAAGGTAAAGCCGTCGTGGCAGGTGATAAAGTTTATAGAAGCGTTTGCGCTTCTTTTGCCGTAAAGTCCCGGAGAGCCCATTATTCTGTCAATTATGCAGTCAACGGGCAAGCCGTCACTTTTAAGGTGTCTTCTTATATCGTCACGGTATTTTCCGTTCCATTCAGCCCATCTTCCTTGTGTAGGGAACGAGCCGACCTGATAAAGTCCGCCTGCGTCCCACGCCTCTGCAATAAGCTTTGTACTGCTGAGTATAGGGTCGTGTTCAAGTGCTTCAAGCAAGGGCGGATTTTCCATCGGAGCGCCGTTCTGGTCTCTTGAAAGAATAGACGCAAGGTCAAATCTGAAACCGTCTATGTGATACTCCGAAACCCAGTAGCGCAGGCAGTCGAGTATCATATTTCTTACAACGGAGTTGTTGCAGTTAAAGGTATTTCCACAACCGCTGAAATTGTAGTAATATCCTTCGGGGGTAAGAAGATAATAGGTTGCGTTGTCAAGTCCCTTGAACGAAAGCGTGGGACCGTATTCGTTGCCCTCGGCGGTGTGGTTGAAAACAACATCGAGGATAACCTCAATCTTATTTTTGTGGAGCTGTTTGATAAGGTTTTTCAGCTCGTCAACTTCCATTCCGTATCTTCCCGTTGCGGCATAAGCGGCTTTCGGAGCGAAAAATCCGACTGTCGAATATCCCCAGCAGTTATAAAGTCTTTTTCCGTTGTTGTCAACATTGCAGTTGTCAAGCTCGTCAAAAGAAAAAATAGGCAGAAGTTCGATACAATTTATTCCGAGTTCTTTCAAATAGGGTATTTTGTCGATAATTCCCGCAAAGGTTCCTGGGTGGCGGATATTGCTGGATTGGTGCTTTGTGAACGCTCTTACATTCGCCTCGTATATAACAAGGTCCTCCATCGGAATTTCAAGAGGTCTGTCGCCCTCCCAGTTGAAATCGTCATAGACAATTCTTCCGCGGTTGGTAAATTCGGTATAAGCGGCGCTGTTCACTCCCCAGACATTTCTTCCGCTTACTCCCTTGGCATAAGGGTCTAAAAGAATTTTTGTCTTGTCAAAGCGGTGTCCCTTTTCGGGAGCAAATTCGCCGTCAACACGATAGCCGTATTCAAGCGTTTCATAGTCAAGGTCGAAAACTATCATCGACCACACGCTTCCTATGCGGTATTCCTTGGGGAACGGAATTGTCGCAAAAGGCAGAGCCTCTCCCCTTTTATAGAGAACAAGCTCAACGGAGGTCGCATTTTTTGAGAATATTGAGAAGTTTACTCCGCCCGAAACTATGGTTGCGCCAAAGGGCAGACTCTTTCCCTCTCTTATCCTCATTCCTCGGTAAATTCTTGTCGGGTATCCGTCAATTCTGTTTATCATTAAAAAAGACCTTCTTTTCGGGATTATGCCATTGCGGCGGTTGCGTTGTCAAGGCTGTCGTAGCAGTTGAATATAGTGCCGAAGCCCGTCATATCCATAACATCTTTGACATCGTCCGTAAGGTTTGCAAGAGCTATGTTCTCGCCGAGCTGACGGCTTCTCTTTCCGAGAAGAAGCAGAACTCTCAGCCCCGAGCTTGAAACATAGGTACAGTTTTTCATATCGATGACAACATTCTTATTGTTCTCGACAACCTCCATAAGCTGTTGCCTTGCTTCCTCGCTCGAATTGTAGTCAAGCTCTCCGCCGAGTGAAACGACAGTTATATCTCCCGGCAGCATTTTTGTTTCAAGTTTCATACAAATACCCCTCCGTTTATCAATAAATCGTATGCCTATTTAAAAAATCTTGTGATTAACATTGTTATATCGTCCGTCTGGTCCGCACCGTAAACGAATTCATAAATATCCTCGGTAACGCTTGCGATTATCTCGTCAAGAGTCATATGCTCGGCAGAAAAGCTGTTCAAAAGGTCATAAAGCCTCTTTTTGCCGTACTGGCTCTTGTCCTTTGTCGCCGCCTCGGTGACTCCGTCGGTATAAAGGAAAATCATATCGCCTGAGTTCAGAGTGATAGTATCGGTTTTGTAAACGGTTTCTTCATCTCCTGCCAGAAAGAGATTTTTTGTGATGCTTAAATTGTCAAAACCCTGTTTATACCGATATATCAGCGGCGGAGTGTGTCCTGCGTTTGAATAGCTGAACTCGCCCGTCTTTATATTCAGTATTCCGAAAAAGGCGGTGACGAACATTGCCGCGTCGTTATTTATACAAAGCTGTCGGTTGACTTCGGTGAGTATCTCTCCGGGCGTCATTCCCGATTTTGTTCTGTTGTTTATGAGCGTTTTGTAAATCACCATAAACAGCGCGGCAGGAACACCCTTGCCCGAAACATCGGCGATAACCATTGCAAGATGGTCGTCATCCACCATAAAGTAGTCGTAAAAATCTCCGCCCACTCCCTTTGCGGGGGTTATGGACGCTGAAATCTCAAATTCGGTGTTTGCGTCAAAATCCCTTGCGTTGTTCGGCAGAATAGACATCTGAATTTTCTTCGCGATGTCAAGCTCGGCGATGTGGTGTTCTTTTGCCTTTGATTCGGATTTTATCCGCTCGATATGCTCGTTAAGCTCTTCCGTCATATTGCGGAAGGCGTCGGCAAGGTCTTCTATTTCATCGCCCGTTTTAATGTCGCAATCAAATTCAAGCTTGCCGTGAGTAATGTTCTTTACGCTTTCGGTGAGGTCGATAATAGGCTTTGTCAGCTTTCTTGACAAGGTGTTTCCCAGTGCATATGTGAAAATAACAAGAGAAACAAGCGCGATAAGTCCGAAAACGGTTACAAAAAGAACATATTTTATAACTTTATCCGAAGCGTTCCGAGAAAGAAGTATAATGTCGTTCTTTATCTGCTCGGACGGCGACAGCGCTTGCTCGGTGTTGATATATGCGGCGACTATCCATCGCTGGCTGTCAAGCCTTGTGTGCGCGACATAAAGGTGTCTGTCTCCTATGGTAAGCGATTTTGTTCCGCTCTCGGTGTGAATTATGCGGTCGTATATGTCCATCTTTTCAGATATGTATTCGCTCAGGTCCACATCTTTTTCGCGCGTCCATTCGGTATTAGCTACAACTACCTTTCCCTCTTCGGAAAAGATTATAAATTTACAATCAAGAGAATCGTCAGAGTCAAGCTGTTTTTTTAACTTGTCCGCACGGACATTTAACCCTGCAACTCCCAAAAAATCGCCGTTTTCGGCATATACAGGCTTTGAAAAGCATATTATCTCTTCTCTGCCGAAAGGGTCGCTGTGAACCTCTGAAACAACAAACTCGCCCTGTTTTTTTGCGTTTGTGTACCAATCCCGCTCCTTGAAATCAAAGCTTTTGTTTTCTTCAAGAAATTTCTTGTCGCTCACCACATAGAAAAGTCCGCTTTCGGAAGCGTAATAAGCGTCCGACACAACATTGTCAGATAAAGCAGTACGGCTCAATGTCTTTCCCACATTTGCGTATATGGAAGCGTCGTTCGCAAGAAAATCCCTGTCCGCGTCCTTTGAATAAAGAAGATACGGTACCGAACCTGCTTTCGACTCAAAGGACAAGCTGTATCCCGTAGGCAAAAAGCTTTCGGGCGATTTGTTTATCTCTTCAATGACAACGGCGGTGTTATCAAGATAATTTTCGTACTTTGTGAACAGCTCTTCAATATATTCCGCCTTGCTTGTAGAAACAAGCAGAAGCTCCTTGGCGGTGAGCTCTTCTATCGCGGCGCGGCTGTTGTCGGCGGCGTGGTCGCTCATATCTCTGTATATATGTATGAACTCCGATGATACCTTGTATACTCCGAAATAGGCGACAGCCGCAGTTATTATAAGCGAAACGAGCGAAACTCTCGTGATAAGAGCAAGGACCTTGCTTTCTATCGAAGATTTTTTCTTTTTCAGCTCTGCCACCGCCTTTCCGATAAAATCAATATACAAAGTAATTATACTATATCACTGTCAAAAAATCAATATATCAGCAACGCCGATGACAAGAATTGTGAAGAATACACAAATTTATCTAATTTTATTGACAATGTAGCAAATACCGCCGTTATATGTTATAATTATCGTAAACGAAAAAGGAGGTGCCGAAATGAAAGAAAACAAGCCGATTTTGGCGGCAGTATCGGTTTTTGCCGCATTTACGCTGTCATCCTGCTCTGTTGCAGATTATGTCGGTCACTTAGGACTTGACGAAACGACGGCGGCGACTTCTCCCCTTTATACAACGGCAACTCCTTACAGGGATACGACCGTTACGACCTCGGAAACTACATTCTATCAGGACGGCACGGAATTCGGTCTTATACCCGTAGAAATACCGCAAAAGCCTAAAAATACGCCCGTTGCGGTAAAAGTTGCCGACGGTGAAAGCGTTAAAATATCGGGGGAAGACGTTATCTCAAAGGACAGCGATGTTTCGGGGGGAATGTCAAAAAACCGAGGAAAGCTCACCCTTGAAAAATCAACGCTTGTTTCAAGTTCAAAATCGAGCGACACCTTTGAAAGCCGTTTTTTCGGAACTTCCGCCGCGCTTCTTTCAATGCCGTCAAGCAATATTGCCGTCAGCGACAGCGTTGTGACAACAACGGGCAACGGTTCCGCCGCCGCTTTCGCATACGGAACAGGCTCTGTCATAGATATTTCAAACAGCGAGATTTCAACCCTTAACGCAAATGCAAGAGCACTTGCAACAACATATCACGGAAGTATCTTTGCGGCAGGCACAAAAATATCCACAAACGGAGCAAATTCGCCTGCTGTCTTTATAGGAACGGGCAAGGGCACCATAAATGTCACGGGGGGAGAAATTTCAACCCTCGGAGCAAACTCCCCTGCCGTATATTCCGAGGGAACAGCCGCTTTAACGGGCGTCAAGATAAAAACCGCGTCCTCCGAGGCGGCAGTAGTAGAGGGAAACAATTCGGTGTCGCTGACAGGCTGTAATATTGAAACAGACGCTACGACCTTTACCCTTTACAGAAGCAATTCGGGCGAAACATCAAAGGGGCTTGCAACGCTGAATATTGTGGGCGGAAGTATAGAGTCGAAGTCGGGCGCAATGTTTTATGCCGCAAACACCGAGGCAAAAATCTGTCTTCAAGGGGTAAAGATAAATTCAAATTCTACATCGCTTGTCAACGTCGTTGCAAATGAAAAATGGGGAAATGTCGGCGAAAACGGGGCGAAAGTAACGCTCGTTGCGAATTTTCAGAAGTTAGAGGGCGACATCTATGCCGATAATCTGAGCGAAGTAACGCTCGACCTTTCTTCAATGTCGGAATTTACGGGTACTGTCAACTCACGAAATACCGCAAAAAAAGCGAATGTTGTCCTTGACGCTTCAAGCAAGTGGATACTTCGGGGAAATTCGTTTGTTTCTGCTCTGACGCCGGGTATGGCGGATTTTTCAAACATAGAGGACAACGGCTACACCATATACTACGATGCAGACAACCCGACAAATGTATATCTTAACGGTGAAACGATAACGCTTAAAAGCGGCGGACTTCTCACCCCTATGACAAAATAAGAAATCGCCTTTCGGGATTTATCCGATAAGGCGATTTTTGTTGTTATTTTCTGCTATTGACCGTTTCTTGTTATCATACATATCCTCAAATTCGGTAAGACAGCTCCAGTATCTTTTGGGCATAAGGTTCATTCTCAGCTTTTCGTTGTAACGCTCCTTTATGCCGATAATGTTGTAGTAGCCTTTCCACAATTCACGATAAAAACGCTCCTTTTCATCGGGTGGAGGTAGCTCAAAATCCTCGACAAATGCAATCTCGGAGCGGTGATTTTTATGGATAAGCACCGCCTTGTGCGTTTTGTCATAGATAAGAAAATCAAGGTTTCCGATGCGCTGTTCATAGTGATAAACGATATAGGGCAGAACAAAGTTTTTCGGCTCGATAACGGAAGCAAGCACTCCTTCATTCTCAGAAAAACGAAGAAATTCACGGTAAAAGTGCGCCTCGTTTGAAAAGTTCTTGACAACAAAGAACATCTGCCCAACTGTATCATCGGCAAGCATTGTATCGACCTTTTTTCCGTGTTTAACGCCCAAAAGAATATATTTTAAAATCAGCATTTCTTTTTCTTCGGCGTTTGAAAAATAGCATTTTCTCACATTGTCAAGCGCAAGCGAAGATACTTTAGTTTTAATATAATCCTGCATTTTCTGCGATACGGCTCTGTCCGAAAAAATTTCTTTTTCAGCAAAAAGAAAGGTCTGCCCGTCGCCTTGCGGAATAATTCTCTCGGGCATTTTTTTATCCGAAAAAGCCTCATAAACGGCGGACATAAGACCGTCAAAGCTACCGTCATAGCGGTAAATCAAAGCTGTCCCGTCAGACATTTCTGCATATCCTCCATTGAAATATTCTGCTCGTTGTCAAAGAACGAAAGCTGTTCCATCTTCCCCCTACTTAAAGTCATTCCGCTTTCATCAAGCTTTTTGACAATGCTTGCCGACATCAGCTCGCGCATTACAGCTGAATTTGTAACTTTGAGACCTTCCGCCCTCTTGCCCTTGCAGGTAATAAAATACTGCGCTCTTTTAAGGACAATGCCCAGTTTTTTTAAGTCCTTATAATCAAGCGACGCGCTTTTCCTTGCAAGCATTATCCGTTTTGCCGAATTTACGCCTATTCCGGGCACTCTAAGCAACATTTCATAAGGCGCTTTATTCACTTCAACGGGGAAAAATTCGGGGTGGTCGACCGCCCAGTTGCACTTAGGGTCCAGAAGCGGATTGAATGAGTCGTGCTTTTCGTCAAGAAGCTCACCTGCCTCAAAGCCGTAAAATCGTAGCAACCAGTCCGCCTGATAAAGACGGTGTTCACGCAGAAGAGGCGGTTTTGTATCCTTTGAGGGGAGATATTTTTCATCCCCCACGGGAACATAAGCGGAGTAGAAAACTCTTTTAAGGCTGAATTTTTTATAAAGCGCCTCCGAGAGCCTTATTATCTGAAAATCGCTGTCTGGAGTAGCTCCTATTATCATCTGCGTGCTCTGCCCTGCGGGGACAAACTTCGGCGCCGCTTTGTATTTGACTATTTCTGTATGATTTTGTGCGATGCCCGTTTTTATGTTGTGCATAGGCAAAAGGATATTCCTCTTTGACTTATCGGGCGCTAATTTTGCAAGGCTTTCCTGCGAGGGAAGTTCAATGTTTACGCTCATTCTGTCAACAAGAAAGCCTAAGCGTTCTATAAGCAAAGGGTCCGCCCCGGGTATCGCCTTGGCGTGAATGTAGCCGTTGAATTTGTATTCAGAGCGCAGAATTGAAATCGCCTCTATAATCTGTTCGCAGGTATAATCGGGGTTTTTGATTATGCCCGAACTTAAAAAAAGCCCCTCGATATAGTTTCGTTTATAAAAGTTTACGACAAGCTCGGCAAGCTCACGGGGTTCAAATCTTGCCCTTTCTACATCGTTGCTTTTTCTGTTTATGCAGTATTTGCAGTCGAAAATGCAGTAGTTGGTCATAAGCACTTTGAGAAGAGAAATACATCTTCCGTCGGCGGCAAAGCTATGGCATATTCCGCAGGAAACAGCGTTGCCTATACCGTCCGCCGTTCCTCCTCTGTCAGAGCCGCTTGAAGTGCAGGCGGCGTCATACTTTGCGGAATCACCGAGTATTTTAAGCTTTTCAAGCAGTTCCGTAATAATCACCCCAAAATAAAAATCGAACATATGTTCTGATTTTATTATACAGAATATATGTTCGATTGTCAAGTGTTTATTACTGACTTTTTTTACCTATTATTGCTCCCGATAAAGCGCCGAGCTTTAAGGTATTAGTATTTTTTGTGGTCGTTATATCTGCGTTTCCGCTTGAAAAGATTATCTCGCCCTCTGTTTTCATTATTTTTCTTGAAACCTTTTCGTCAGAAAAATTAAGAGCAACGGTCACCTTTTCGCCGTCCTTGGAACTTCTTTCAAACATAAAGAAACAATCCTCGTCCGAAACTTCGCGCCATACAAAATATCGGCTGTCAAAGTCATTTTCAAAAAGAGGTCTGCAAGAAGAATACAGCGTGACAAGCTCCTTGATAAAAGCTGTCAGCTCTTCGGTACGATAGGTGTTCCATTCGAGCTGTTTGTCCTCGTTCCATTCGTTTTCGGTGGGAATTTCCGTTCCCATAAACAAAAGTTTTTTTCCGGGGTGAGTAAAAGTATAAAGCAACAAAAGTTTTAGTTGCAGATACCTTTGCTCAAAGTCGCCGAACATTTTCTGCATAAGAGATTTCTTTCCGTGAGAAACCTCATCGTGAGAAAGGGGCAGAATGTATTCCTCGTTATAGAAATAGTCCATCGAATGACGGATACAGTCCGACTTACGCTCTCTTTTATCAAAAGGTAGCGACATATAGTAGAGAGTGTTGTTCATCCAGCCTAAGTCCCACTTGTAGTCAAAGCCGATACCGCCGTATTCTACGGGAGCTGTAACCTTTGTGAATATCGAGGAATCCTCTGCAATGAGCATAACGCCTTTATAGTGCTTGTCGATAAAGTAGTTTGCGGTTTTCATAAACCATATTCCCGCTTCGTTTAGACCCTCGTCACCGCTACCGTGATGATAGAGCATATCCGAAACTGCGTCAAAGCGTATGCCGTCAATATGATAATTCTCTATCCAGAAGATGAGCGCCGAGTGAAGAAAGCTCATAACAAACGGCTTTGTGAAGTCAAAAAGTATCGTCCCCCATCGACTGTAACGCTGTTGTTCATCTTCGCTTTCAAAGATATGTCCGCCGTCATATTCATAAAGAGCAAAATTATCGGAGGCAAAATGAAGAGGGACAAAATCCATTATAACGCCGATATTTTCTTTATGACATTCGTCGATAAGCTTCATAAGACCGCAAGGCTCGCCGAAGCGTGATGTTGCCGAAAAATACCCCGTTGTCTGATACCCCCAGCTTGCGTCAAGAGGGTGCTCCGTGAACGGCATAAGCTCTATGTGCGTTGCTCCTATGGACTTTACATAGGGTATCAGCCTTTTTGAAAGCTCGTCATAGGATAAAAATTCGCCGTCCTCGTCTTTTTGCCACGAGCCGGGATGAACTTCGTATATATTCAAAGGGGAATTGAAGTTCTTCTCTCTTTTTCTGAGCCACTCGCTGTCGTTCCACGAAAACTTTGATATATCATATATAACCGAGGCGTTTCCCGGGCGCCTTTCTGAGAAAAACGCAAAGGGGTCAATTCTATCACGGAC
>CAMGJS010000016.1 GCA_946056455.1 uncultured Clostridia bacterium
TATTGTTTGTCAATGAGGCGACAATTCCGCCCACAAACCCCGAATAATAAACGGCAACAAATGTTCCTATCGTATCAAGCCATACGGGCAGACTTAAAGTGTCTGCTATGTATCTTCCCAGAATATTGATTACTATTCCGATAGCTACCGCTAATATTTTTTTGTATGGTATTTTAGTCTTCAAGTCTTTTCACTTCTTTTCTCTTCTTGTTTACACCGTTTCGTTGAATATTTCGCATATTCTGTAAAAATCCCTAAAAAGCTGTTCCTGCAACTGTGGTATCTCATCGGCAGAACCTGCTCTGCTTAGCTTTTCAAGCTCATATGCAAGGTCGCCCAACGCCTTTGCTCCTATGGTGTAGGCATTGTTCTTGAAGCCGTGAACACGCACGCAGTAATCCTTTAAGTTGTTTTCGTTTAAATATCCCGAAAGCTCTTCGTCTATTTCGATGTTGACAAAATCGGTGAAGATTTCAAGATAAAAATCCTCGTCACCGCAACAGGAACCAAGCCCCTTGTCAAAATCTATTTCAGGCAATTTTTCACGAAGAATCGTCATAGCATCTTCTTCCTCGTCAGGCGTTTCAATAGCGGTTTCTTCTGTTTCAACCGCTCTTATCAGATTGTCTGAAAGATATTTTTTCACCATTTTATCAAGATTTTTGGGGACAATGGGCTTTGAAAGAAAATCGTCAAAGCCTTCGCTTATGTACATTTCTCTGTTGCCCTCTATGGCGTTTGCTGTGAGCATTATGACGGGAACGCCCTTGCAAAGACCGTCCCTTTTGATAACCTTCAGCGTTTCAACACCGTCGATGTCGGGCATCATATGGTCAAGGAAGATAATATCGAAGCCGTTTTCTTTTCTGAGCGTTTCGATACATTCTCTTCCTCCTCCTGCCGTTACAATATTTATCTTTGTATCTTTAAGAAGCGCCTTGAATACTTTAAGGTTCATCTCGGAGTCGTCAACCGCAAGAATTTTAGCGTCGGGAGCGGTATAGTCCGCGCGGTATACCTTTTCGCCCGATGTTCTGAAATTCTTGTTGCGGAAATCTCCTGCGGGTTTTCTGTTTATGATTTTCTGAACTATATCAAAAGAAAACTCACTGCCCTTTTCATATTCGCTGGATATTTTGAGCTCGCTGTCCATAAGAGCAAGAAGCCTCTGGACAATGCTCATTCCAAGACCTGTTCCTTCAACATTCCTGTTACGCTCCGAGTCTACTCTGCGGAACTCCTCCTGCATTGCGACAATATCCTCCGCCCTGATACCTATGCCCGTATCGGAAACGGAAAAATGAAGAAGTGCGTTTTCGCCCTCTGTCTTGCAGGATATTTTAAGTGTTACGCTTCCCTTTTCGGTGTACTTTACAGCGTTTGTGAGAAGATTTATGAGAATCTGCTTTATACGCTTGTCATCGCCGTATAATCCCGACGGCATATCTTTGTCAATGTCAAAAATAAGGTCAAGACCTTTTTCCTTTGCTTTAAGGTTTATCATATTGTAAAGGTCGTTTATTGCACTGCCCACTTCGTACTCTACGGGTTCAAGCTCCATCATTCCCGCTTCAAGCTTTGACGAGTCGAGAATATCGTTTATTATCCCCAGAAGCAGTACGGACGAGTCCTTGACATCTGCGGCATAATCCTTTACATTCTTTTCTCCGCTTTCACGAAGTATCATCTCGTTCATACCCATAATGGCGTTGATGGGCGTTCTTATCTCGTGGGACATTCTTGCAAGGAACTGCGATTTTGCGCGGTTTGCGCTTTCAGCCTCGTTCTTTGCCTTTTCAAGCTCTTCCGTAAGCCTTGCCTTTTCAAGACTTCCGTTGACGATTTTGAAAATGCTGTTGCAAACAGACATAAACGCTATGTAAATAATACATCTGGGAAGAACGAAATAAAGGAACAAGGTGAGCGCGGGGTTTTCGTTAACCGTTGTGAGCGTGAACTGTCCGTCCACAACATAATTATCAATGCTTCCCGTTGTAAGAAGCGTCATATTAGCGTCGCAAAGACCGTAGTAATATCCGCCGTAAACAATTATCACCGTACTGACGACAGAGAGAACATAAACAACGGTCATTACTCTTTTTGACGAATAAATCGTTGCATAAAGAAACGGCAGAATAGGCAGAAGAACCGTGTGATAGGTCGCCGTAGCTCCCGCTATGGTCGACAGAAAAATTGTGCCCAGAAGAATAAAATATTTAAGCTTGGGGTTTGACAACGAAACAAATTTTGTCGCGATAAAAAGCGCCGCAAAGACTATTACCGACGGAATATATCCCGTTATCATAATTCTTTTATCAACAATAAACACACCAAGCAGATTGAGTACAATGCAAATTGTATAAACAACCATTGTTACGCCGTAACAATGCATTACATAGCGGTTTGCCATCTGCTCTTTATCGCTCATATAAATGGCTATTGCGTCGCCTTTTCTGTCATATTTTTCCATAATAACAATTTACCCTCCCCATTTTAAACATATACTCTATAATTATACATTTTTTGCTGTTATTTGTCAATATTTGCACTTAATTATGTGCGTATTTTAAAAAAATTCCCCTCACTTAAAATGTGAGGGGATTTTTGATTAAGTTATCCTGCCGTTACTTCTACATCTACAGTAATGTTGACTTGTTGTGTATTTCCGATAATATTTGTGAGTACCGTTCCGACAGTTGCATCAGAAGAAACTGTTTCTCCGTTTACTTTGTATGATGTTACAGTACCAGTTCCGATATTAACATTATCATTGAACAGATCTCCGATAGTTTCATAATACTCGGCACCATATACTGGTACTGAGTCGCTTGTACTACTACCATTACCATATCCGAGGTCGATCGTCAAGTTGAATGTGACATTATAAGTCAAAGCTTCCTGCTTGACGGTGAGCATTTCACTTATTGAAAATACAGTATCCTCATCTACAGCGGTGTAACTGCTGTTTACCCATCCTATTGCTTCACAAAAATCGTCTGCGTCAGGGGTAGGAAATGTCAATCCGTTTTGGTCAAAGGAAGTGTTTTCGGGAATTGTGTAACTCGTTGTTGTTCCGTTTGCAAAGTTAAATGTTATTTTGACCATATAGCATAAATTAAGCGTACCATATGAACTATACGGATAGTCTGAAGGTATAACCGTTGAAGCAGTAAATGCCGTCTCTCCGCCGTCTGTGCTCCATACTCCTATACATCCCGATTTTGCGGGAATATCGGGAACATCTAAACCAAAATCAGAAAGAGAATACCCCTTTGCACATGTTCTGGTATAACTATCACTATCAGATAAGAATGTTATCGTGATTGTTTCTGCGCTTACTTCCTTGACTGTAACAGCTCCCGTCACTACAGTTGAGGCGGTTATCTCGGTATCATCTTCAAAAACCCAGCCTATTCTTGTATAGCCGCCCAGTTCCGGTCTAGGCCATTTGGAGTTGAGTATAGAGAGAAATTCCGTGTCTTTTTCTGCTGTAAAGCCTGACACTCCTCCTCCTGTCAGGTTAACGGTGATATCATAAGCTTCAACAGCTGTATATGTAACGCTGTCACCGTAAAGTCTCTTGTCGTAAGTACCCACATAACCTGCACTTTCATATACATCCGTATCATTCAGTCTCCACCTGTTGTTTCCCGTTGTGGGAGTGGGAAGAGTATATGTTCCTCTGTCCTCTATATTATTTATTGTGTTTATTATGGTTCCGTCATTATTCTTTAATATCACCTGATATGTTTTAACCTCTGTAAATGTAACGCTGTCGCCGTAACTTGCGTTATAGGTAAATATATATCCTGCGTCATAATACGAACCATCATATTTCCACCTGTTTCCCGTCGGAGGAGAGGGAAGAGTATATGTATCTCCGTCCTCCATATCTATTGTGTCTATTATGGTTCCACCACTATTCTTTAATATCAACTTATATGTTTCAACAGCGGGTTCCTCAGGTGTTGATGGAGTTGAAGGGGTTGAAGACTTTTTCGTTGTAGTTTCCGTCGTTTCCGAAGTTTCTTCTGTTGTGGTTTCTGTGGGGACAGTTGTTTCAACCGTTGTAACTGTTGTTTCTTCGGGAACGGTTGTTTCTTCGGTCGTTGTTTCTTCGGGGTATATAACCTCTGTGGGAACGGTAGTAACTTCAGTTTCAGCTGTCGGCTCTGTTACGGGGGCGGTGGTTGTTTCCGTCGTAGTTTCAGCCGTTGTTTCCTCGGGCTCTTCTTCTCCCCTTAGCTTTCTGATAACGGTATCGTTAAGAAGCATAAGGTTTTCATCGTTGGAGCGTATTGCATTGCCTCTCAGCGAATCGGGGATATTGTCATAATTGATATTGTGCAAGGGGCTTTCATCTTCCCCGACAGGAACAAGACTGCCGTCCTCGCCTTCTTTTACAAATGACGATGTTCCGTCCTCATCGGCAGGATTTCCGCTTGTTGCGTCAGGCTCTGTGAGGATAGTTACGCTCGTATCGGGGGTAACAAGTGCGGTGTTGCCCGTGGGGTTACCGTCCTTGTCAAGAAGTTCTACTTCAACCTTACCCTGCAAGGTGCTTTCTGTGGTAATAAACGAGCCGTCCGACTGTTCCTCAACAGATACAATGAAGCTTGTTCCTCTTACCGCCATTGTGGACTTCGGCGTTGATACTTCGTATGATGAATTTGCCGAAAGCGGATTTGTAAGCTCGTTGAGAATTGTTCCTTGTTTGAGGTTTATCACCGTTCTGCTGTCCGATGAACTGCCCGTTGCGGTGAGCTCAAGAACAGTTCCGCCGTCAAGAAGAACATACTTGTCGCTGTCCATTGAAATTCGCAGAGTGCTGTCATCTCCGACAACAAGAGTATCTCCGCTTTCAAGGTTCATTCCCACATAAGCGTCAAGGTCGCCTGTACCGGCTCTTGTAACAACGGCTTCACCCGTCATTTCAAAAACCTTGATTACTCTGTATGCTTCCTCTTTGGTGAGAGTGACGCCAAGTACCGCGCCTACTCCGCCCACTACCGCAACGGTAGCACAGATAATAATTATCTTTGTTTTTAGTGCCATAGCAGAAATTATTGATTTAATACCCAATCAAACCGCCTCCGTTTATCATAATAAAAAAAGGAGCTGACGACCGAAGCCGCACACTCGGGACAACGCCCTACAAATGCAGCCCGACCGCCATACTCCCGAAAAGTTCAGAAAGTTTAGGCTCACGCTTTGCGCCACCGATTTTCATCGGCTTTGCCTTTTATTTGTTAGGCGTATTATAACATATATAAAATATATTTGCAATACTAAATTAACAATTTTGTCACATTTACGAAAATATCAGCCAAATATAGCCATTTTAAAGGCAAAAAGAACAATGCTAAACTAATATATTATCATAGTAAAGCACTATATCAGCCCTAAGTTTGCAAGAAATTCAGCCGAACGCTTCTGATTTTCTATGGACGAGGTTTCTATAAGCACCGATTCTGCCTCCGACAATTCGTTTTCAAAATGTGATTTGAACTTGTTCCAGTCAATTTTTCCGTCGCCGACAGCGAGGTGAAGGTCGTTTACAAGGTCGTTGTCGTTTATGTGCATATGCTTGACAAAGGGCGCAACGCTCTTTACCCAGCCGTCAATGTCCGAGCCGTATATCACCGCGTGGGCGTAATCAAAGCATATCCCGAAATTTTTCATATCCGAAAGCCTTTTTGCAAGTGTCGTGAGCATATCGGGCGAGGTATCAAACATATTCTCCATATAAATATTAAGTTCGGGATATTCTGAAAGCGCTTTTCTGAAAAATTCTTCGTTGCAGTCAAGCCAGTTTTCAACATAAGACTTCGCCGTTAAGGACGGGTTGTGGTTTGTGTGGAACACAACTCCTTTTGCTCCGATTTTTCGGGCAATGTCAAGGCTTGTGCATACCCTTTCTTCCGAAACGGCACGGATTTTTTTGTCGCTGCTGAAAATGGTGACATCAAAGAACGCTCCGTGCATTGTGCAGTATTCGGGCAGTCTGTACGACTTATATCCGCCGATAATTTCTTCCGTCAGCTCGGGATTATCCATAACATCGGGGATAAAAAAGTCGTTGTACTCAAAGCCGAGGTCATATTTTTTTGAAAGGGCAAGACTTTCCGTTATATTATCACGCGCGGGAATTATAAGAAACTTACTCATTGACAAGCTCCTCCGTTTTCTCTGTTGTTTCCTCGTTAAGTCCTGTAAGAGAGTATACAAAAACGCCCTTTGATTTTCCCTTCAAGGGAATTTCTCCTATGGGTTCAACGGTAATTCTGTCCTTGACTTTAAGATAAACGCTCTCACTGATAAGCACCTGTCCCCTCTTGGCGTTAGCTTCAAGTCGCGCGGCGGTGTTTACTGTATCTCCTATGGCGGTATAGTCCATTCTGAAATCGCAACCGATATTTCCCACAACGGCGGGACCGCAGTTCACTCCCACTCCGAATGCAACGGACTTTCCGTATTTTTCAAGGAACTTGCTCTCTATTGCGTTTCCTCCGCTGACAATATCCCACGCGGTCTTGACGGCTCTGTAAATATAATCGTCAAGGTCAAAGGGCGCGTTGAATACCGCCATAGTAGCGTCACCGATGAATTTGTCAAGCGTTCCTCCGTTGCTGAAAATCGCGTTTGTGGTGAGGTTTAAATAGCTGTTTAAGATGTCGACTACCTCTTCGGGTTCAAGGCTCTCTGACATAGGCGTAAAGCCTCTTATATCGACAAAAAGAACGGCGACATCGCGGTTTTCTCCACCAAGCTTTATATGATAGTTGCCCGATTTTGCGATTTCTTCAACAACCTGCGGAGCAACATATTTTTTGAACGCGGCGGTGATTTTTCTCTTTTCTGCGGCTTGTTCGGCATATTTTCTCACAAGGTTTACAAGATAGCAGACAATCGCACAAAGCGGAGCGTAAAGGAGCGGAAAAGCCGTTCCTGCGTTGAAAAGAAGTATCCCCGAAACAACGCAGCCTGCCGCTATGACTATAACAACGGGGGTTGAAATCTTTATTGCAAGCTTTTTAGAAAGAAGATAAACAGCGCAGGCGATAAATGCAACAACAAGCGCAGATACCACTCTGTCTGCGGGGGCGGAGCTTCTTCCGTCAAGAAGTCCCTGAACGATATTTGCGTGAATTTCCGCTCCATACATCTGGTCGGCGGAGTTCGGAACGGCAAACTGATCCTGAAGTCCGGGGGTGTACGCTCCGATGATAACTATACAATCCTTGAAAATTCTTGCGTCAACCTTGCCGTCAACAATATCGCAGAGAGAAATATACTCATAGTCATAAGGTCTGCCTGCGTAAGATATCCACATTCTTCCGTTGTCGTCAAGCGCGGGGAGAGTTTCTTCCGTTCCCGTCACTTCGCAGTATTTTGAATAAATCTGTGACGCAAAGCTTTTATATGTAACGCCGTTCCATTCCTCCGTCAGCATTGTAGAGCGTACTATTCCGTCGTCGTCTGGGGCGGCGTTGACAAACCCCGTCTTTGCACAATCCGCAATGATAGGTTGCTCTATCGACTCAACATTGAAATGGTCTATGTACGGCTTGCCGTTTTCATCTGTTTTATAGACGGAGTTGTAATTCACAAATGCGCCCGAAACTACTCTGTTATTCTCTTCACAAGCTTTTCTGAGAGCCTCGTCGCCCTCTTTGTCCATATCGCCGAAAATCATAATGTCCATTGCGATAACGGCAGGGCTGTCGCTGAGCTTTTCAATAACATCGGCATAAACTCCCCTCGACCATGTTCCGAAGGGACCTATCTCCTGCAATGTTCTGTCGTCTATTGCAATTATTTTGATTTTATTGTTTATTCCGCGGGGACTCTGATATATCTTATCCTGCAAAAGACTGTCGAATGAATAGAAAACATCAAAAAAGGTAATTGAAAATGCAAGAACAAACACAAGGACAGTCTCAATAAGAGTCATTAATTTTGGTTTATTTTTCATTGCCGTTCCCCCGTTTCAAATTTTAAGTATAATTATATCACAATATTTTTTTCTTGTCACTAATTTATGAAATCTTTATTAAAATTTTTGCAAATAATGTTTACAACATCGGCAAATTATGCTATACTTATGTAAATCTATTTAAATATAATATGAAAGGATAGTTGCATTTATGGGTAACGCGGTTTCTTCCGATGTTCTGCTTGAACAGATTTTCAGCATAACACAGAATCTTTATAAAGAGATTTCAACCCCCGATAACGATACCGAAGACGACCACAACAAAATATACAGGCTTCTTACCGACCTTGGCAGAACGCTTGTCAACGCGGACAGAGCAAGCTTCTGGAAGTGGGACAAGAGAAATCACTCGTTGTGGACAACTGCCGCTGTCGGCGCAGGAAGAATAACTATCCCCGAAGGCACCGGGCTTGTGGGAAAAGCGCTCACAGAAAGGCGCGCCATTGTCACAAACGACCCGTACAACAACCCCGATTTCAACTCTGATGTCGACAAGAAAACGGGATATGTGACAAAGTCGATACTCGTTATGCCCATTTCAAACTGCAAGGGTGAATTCATCGGCGCTTATCAGGCGATAAACAAGCTTGACGGCGAAGGCTTCGACCTTGAAGAAGATGTAAAGCGCCTTTCTCTTGCGGCGTTTATCTGCGGAATAACCCTTGAATCTGACAGCTTCCTTGACGATTCCCGTCACGACAAGCTCACCGAGCTTAAAAACAGAATGGGCTTTTACAGCGACTACACCAAGATTTTTGAAAAAATCCTCACCGATACCGAAAAGGACAGATGCGTTTCGCTCTTTATCTGTGACATCGACCATTTCAAAAAGGTCAACGATACATACGGTCACAACGCAGGCGACGCTGTTCTCAAACATGTCGCTGAGCATTTCCGCATAAATTCCCGTATATGCGACGGCGTTTACAGATGGGGCGGAGAGGAATTCATCGTCGTTCTGCCCGACACGGACATTACTCAGGCGGCTGACGCGGCAGATAGGCTGAGAGTATGCATAATGGAGTCTGTCTGTCATTTTGAAGAGCTTGACATCAAGGTGACTATGAGCTTCGGCGTTACTCAGCTTGATATGTCAAAGTCCATTGAGGATAATATCAAGGACGCTGACGAAAAGCTCTATAAAGCAAAAGAGGGCGGAAGAAACAGAGTTATCGTGTAATTATTCATACATATACAAAAACAGTCGGACAATCGTCCGACTGTTTTATTTTTATTTTCCAAACACGCCCTGCAAAGCGTCTATTACCTCGTCCATATTGATAGGCTTTGAGATAAATCCGTTCATTCCGCAATTTTCGGCATTCCTGCGGTCTTCGTCAAAGGCGTTTGCGGTCATCGCAACAACGGGAATATGCGCAAGCTTTTTGTTTTTAAGCGCTCTTATCTGCTTTGTCGCCTCATAACCGTCCATAACGGGCATCTGAATGTCCATAAGAATAAGGTCAAAGTCCCCTGCCTCTGAGGATGATATTCTGTCAACCGCTTCCTTTCCGTTTTCGGCGGTGTCAACTTCAAAGCCGTAGCCTTTGAGTATCTCGACGGCGATTTCCATATTAAGCTCGTTATCCTCGACAAGAAGAATATGCTTGCCCTTAAAGCTCTTGTTATTCTCAAGTGACGGCATAATCTGCTGCTCTTCGGCTTTTTTCTGCCCAAGAGCCGTCAGCAGCGACTCCCGAAGGTCCGACATAAACATAGGCTTTGAGCAGAACGCGGTCACTCCCGCCGCTCTCGCTTCTTCCTCTATATCGTCCCAGTCGTATGCGGTGAGGATTATTATAGGAGTATTGTCCCCAAGACTTCTTATCCGCCTTGTAACTTCAATTCCGTTCATATCGGGCAGTCGCCAGTCGATAATATAAGCGTGGAATGCGTCGTTCATTTCAATCGACTGCTTTGCGCGAAGGACAGCTTCTTTTCCGAACATTGTCCACTCGGAGCGCATTCCGACCTGAGCAAGCATCTTTGTAACGCTGTCGCAGGTGTCAAAATCATCGTCCACAACAAGCGCTTTAAGACCTGACAGCTCGGCAATTTTTTCAACGCTTCTGCGCTCGGATTGCAGGCGGAGAGTAAGATTTATGACAAACTCCGTTCCCTTGCCCTGCTCGGTGATGACTTCTATCGTTCCGCCCATCATATCAATGATGTTCTTGGAAATAGCCATTCCCAGACCTGTTCCCTGAATTTTGCTTACCGTCGAGGTGCGTTCACGCTCAAAAGGCTCGAATATACGCTCGGCAAATTCCTTGCTCATACCGATACCCGTGTCCTTTACCCGTATCTCGTATATTCCCTTGCCCTCGGGCGCGTTATGTATCTGCGTAACTCTTACGGAAACCGTTCCGCCCGGTGCCGTGAACTTGACAGCGTTTGACAGAAGGTTTAAAAGCACCTGATTTATTCTTGTCTTGTCGCAGAAGACATTTTCATCGGTGACATCCATAACATCCATATAAAGTTCAAGCTGTTTTGCGTGAATTTGTCCGCCGATTATTGTCTTTATATCGTGAAGCATATCGGAAAGATTTGCCTCGACCTCTTCAAGCTGAATTTTTCCGCTCTCTATTCGGCTCATATCAAGAATATCGTTTATGAGCGAAAGCAGATGATTACTTGATGAAAGTATCTTTGAAAGATAATCCTTTACCTTTTCGGGATTGTCAACATTTGCCGTTGCAAGGGTTGCAAATCCGATGACAGCGTTCATAGGCGTTCTTATATCGTGGGACATATTTGAAAGGAAGGTGCTCTTTGACTTGTTAGCACTAATCGCCATATTAACGGCGTCTTCAAGCTCTTCGTTTATCTTCTTGTCCTTTGTTCTGTCTGAAAGAACGAGGATATATTTCTTTTCGCCCTGAATTTCTCTGCAAAGGGCGGTAACATGGAACCAGCGCCGTTCACCCGTTTCCTGATGAATATATTCCCTGCTCCATTCCGCCTGCTCGCCCGAGGCGATATCGGGGAGCTGGTCGAGGACAAAAACTGTATTCTTATCCGAAACAAGTCGGTCGACAATGCGGATATTTTCCCGCACTTTCTCTTCGGATATTCCCACAAGCTTTTCAACATTCGGGCTTACATAGTCAACACGGAAATCCTCTGCGTCAAGCATCATAAAAATATCGTCGACATTGTTTGAAAGGGTTGAGAACAATTCCTCGCGATAGAGGATTTCGGTGTCCTTCTTTGAAAGATTTCTGCGGTAACGCACAAAGGCAATAACCGCAAGCAAAACAACAACAGCCACTGCAATTGCCGTCACCATAAGCATAGTGCTTGACTGCAAAGCGTTCATACTGGAATTGACAATGCTTGTGGGGATAACTCCGAGTACTGTCCAGTTTTCAAAACCCACAGCCTCATAAACAAGATAATAGCTTGTATCGCCCACGGTAAATGTGGTAACGCCCGAACGCTTCTGCTCAAAGTCGTCTTTGAGAGCTTCTATTTCTTCTCCGCTCATATCGGAATAATCTTTGAGCATAGCCACAAAGTTGTGTATCTGTTTTGCTGACGGTTGAGCGTTGTCGATAATTACTCTGCCGTCGGGGTGAATGACATAGCTTGTCGATTGTCCGTCAAATGCTGAAATATCAAGCGTTTCAACAAGGTCCGAGTTATTGAAGCTTATTGCAATGGCTTCATAATCAAAGCCCTGATAGCTGTTTTTGTATGCAGGAACGGCAAACACCATTATCTCAGGCTGACCGGGAACAACGGATGATACCGCAATGTCCTTCTTTTCAAGAATAAGCTCGGGCAATTTGGTTTTAAGGTCAAGATACCCCGTCTTTCCGTCGGCGATGAGGTATCCTCCCTCCCGTGAGATAAAGTAGAAATCGGTAAAGCCCGCTTCCTTTTGCATACTTTTAACATACGACCTGACAAGCTTGTCGTTGTTTATATCACGGAGATAGGGCGTCCACATACGCAATGTCCGCCAGTTCTTTCCGACAAGATTATCAAGCGACTGGTTTGACTGATGATAAATTTCCGTCAGGTGAGCGGAGCTTTCCTCGAAAATC
>CAMGJS010000017.1 GCA_946056455.1 uncultured Clostridia bacterium
TTACATTTATTGTAAATTTTATATACATAATGTATAATTCAACAGAGATATAACAGAAAGGAAACAAGAAATGAAAAGTTACAGATTAACCATAATAAGACACGGGCATACTGAAGGTAACGAGAACGGAAGATACATAGGCACAACGGACATTCCGCTTTCAAAAAACGGCATTGCTGAGCTTGAAAAAATCGCCGCCGAATACGAATATCCGTATGTGGAGAAGGTGTATTCAAGTCCGTTGCTCAGATGTATCCAGACGGCGAGGATACTCTTTCCCGATACGGAGCTTGTCACCCTTGACGGAATAAAGGAGCTTGACTTCGGGCAGTTTGAGAATAAATCGGTGGACGAGCTTATTGACCTTGAAGAATACAAGGAGTGGCTCAAGGGCGGTCTTGACAACAGAGCTCACGGCGGCGAAACCATAAGAGAGATGATAGGCAGGACCGTTGCCGCATTCAACGATATTCTTGAAGATATGATGGCGATGGAGATTTTTGACGCGGCTGTTGTTACACATTCGGGGATAATGATGAATATGCTTTCCTGCTTCGGACTGCCGAGAATGGAGCCTATGAAGTATGCCTGCGATGTGGGAGAAGGATATGTTATTTCTGTCAACTTGCAGATGTGGCAGACGGGCGGACTTTTTGAGATAATGGGAAAGGTCCCCGTTTTAAAGGACAGCGAAGAAGAAACAGAGGAAATATAAGCTTTATACTATATAAAAGAAAGGGGTGGGCTGTCTGAAAATAGGCGAGATAAAAAAATCGGCGCTTAAAAGAATGAACGACTGTTATCCGCAGACCTTGTTTGTAATGATGATTTTTCTTTCGGCTCATCTTTTTTTCGCCATCGCCGAGGCTCTGCTGATACAGTTTTATGTAAAAAGGGGAGAGGTTGTCGATATAGTCAATATGACAGTCCCCACGGGCTTAATGATAGGTACTGCGATAAGAATAGTCGGGGAATTTATGGTGCTTGCTCCGATAAATGTGGGAACTGCGTGGTGGCTTATTCACTGCATAAGGGGCGAGAACAACAATGTCGGATTTATTCTTATCTGCTTTTCAAACGCAAAGATTTATTTCCGCTCTCTTTTGCTCAGCTTTATCGTTTCGGTGATAAAGCTTGCTATGGCGGTACCCGTCGTTCTGTGCGCATATCTTGAATATATGCTGTTGTCGTCTTTTGCCGAGAGCAGTTATCGCGGGGGAACATATATCGCGCTGGGAGTATGCTGTACTATCGTTCTTTTATGCACGGTACTGTTGTATATATGGCTTATTGCAAATTTCTGCGTTGTGAATTTTATGTTCACGATGAACCCCGATGAGAAGATCTTCAACATAATAAAGCAATCGGTCAAGGCTATGGACAGGAACAAGATGACGGTGGTAAAGCTTGTCTTTTCGTTTATCGGGTGGGGATTTTCGGCAATATTTGTTTTTCCGATGTTCTTTGCCGTTCCTTATGCGGCGCTGAGCTATGCTATTTTAATGGACAAGATAATCGACAGAGAAATAAGCCGCAATACCGCGGATATGTTTATGAGAAATACAATAGCGAGAAAGTAATTTTTTAACGGAGGTTTAAAATGGATATCAACAAAACGCTTGCGACAGAATTTAAATTAAGACAGGAGCAGGTTGACAACGCTGTTGCTCTTATGGACGACGGAAAGACAATTCCCTTTATTGCAAGATACCGCAAGGAGATGACGGGTTCTCTTGACGACCAGCTTTTAAGAGAGCTTTTTGACCGACTCACCTATCTTCGCAATCTTGAAAAGAGAAAAGAGGAGGTAGTTTCTTCAATAACCGAGCAGGGCAAGATGACCGATGAGATAGCTGCGGCTGTTGCCAATGCGACAACGCTTGTTGAGGTTGAGGACATATACCGTCCGTTCAAGCCTAAGAGAAAGACAAGAGCGTCCGTTGCAAGAGAAAAAGGTCTTGAACCTCTTGCCGTTTACATAATGTTGCAGAATATGAATGCGACACCTAAAAAAGAGGCGGAAAAGTTCATTGACGCCGAAAAGGAGATAAATTCCGCCGAGGACGCTTTGCAGGGCGCTATGGATATTATCGCCGAGGATATTTCCGACGACGCGGCTTTAAGAAAATCATTGCGTGAGCTTTATTTCAGAAAAGGCACAATTTCTTCAAAGGCGGCGGACGAAAATGCCGAGAGCGTTTATGCAAACTATTACGACTACTCGGAGCCTGTCAACAAAATTGCAGGTCACCGTGTTCTTGCTCTTGACAGAGGGGAAAAGGAAGAGTTCTTGAAAGTCACCGTTGCCGTTTCGGGCGACGAGGCACAGAAATTCGTCTGCGATAAATACTCAAAAAATCAGAGCGAATGCGGAGAGCTTGTAAAGCTTGCGGCGGAGGACAGCTTCAAGCGACTCATCGCTCCCTCGATTGAAAGGGAGATAAGGGCGGAGCTTACCTCGAATGCGGCAGAGCAGGCGATAAAGGTATTTTCATCGAATTTAAGACAGCTTCTTATGCAACCGCCCGTAAAGGACAATGTCACATTAGGTCTTGACCCGGGATACAGAACGGGCTGTAAGCTTGCCGTTGTTGACGGAACGGGAAAGGTGCTTGACACGGGAGTTGTCTATATCACCACGGGCGAAAAGAATAAAATCGAGCAGGGCAAGGTTATCGTTAAAAAGCTTATTGAAAAATACGGGGTGACCGTTGTTTCCATAGGCAACGGAACAGCCTCACGGGAGAGTGAAAGCTTTATTGCGGAGCTTTTGAAGGAAATTCCGCAGAAAGTTTCTTATATGGTAGTTTCCGAGGCGGGAGCTTCTGTATATTCGGCGTCAAAGCTTGCGGCGGAGGAGTTCCCCGAATATGATGTATCACTTCGTAGCGCAGTATCTATTGCAAGGCGACTTCAGGACCCGTTGGCAGAGCTTGTGAAAATCGACCCCAAGGCGATAGGAGTAGGACAGTATCAGCACGATATGCCCAAGGCGAGAATGGACGAGGCTCTTTCGGGCGTTGTTGAGGACTGCGTGAACAGCGTAGGCGTTGACCTCAACACCGCATCGCACTCACTGCTTTCTCACATTGCGGGAATAAATGCGACGGTTGCAAAGAATATTGTTGCATACCGCGAAGAGAACGGCTCGTTCACCGACAGAAAACAGCTTCTTAAAGTATCAAAACTCGGACAGAAAGCATACGAACAGTGCGCAGGTTTCTTGCGTGTTTCGGGCGGAAAAAATCCTCTTGACAATACTGCCGTTCACCCCGAAAGCTATGAGGCGGCGAAAAAACTTCTTGACGAATGTGGCTTCAAGCTTGCGGATATAAAATCGGGCGCAGATAAAATTGCCGAAAAGGCGGAAGAACTGGGATACAACAAGCTTTCGGCAGATACGGGAGTGGGAGTTCCCACTTTAAAGGATATTGTCAAGGAACTGCAAAAACCGGGAAGAGACCCGAGAGATGAGCTTCCTCCTCCGCTTTTACGCAGTGGGGACATTATGGAACTGAAAGACTTAAAACCCGGAATGGAGCTTACGGGAACTGTCCGCAATGTTATAGACTTCGGCGCGTTTGTGGATATAGGTGTTCACGAGGACGGACTTGTGCATATATCGCAGATATGCAACAGATATATCAAGCACCCCTTGGAAGCTGTCAAGGTGGGCGAGATTGTCAAGGTAAGAGTGCTTGATGTTGATGTCAAGAGAAAGAGAATTTCTCTTACAATGCGACTTGACGAAAAGAAATGAGAAGAATAGATTTTGTTGTAGAGCCGTCCTTTGACGGCTCTACTGTTGAAAAATATCTTAAAGAAGAAAAACACCTTTCACGCAGACTTATCACCTCGGTAAAATATTCATCGGGGATAATGATAAACGAAAAAGTAGCAAGAACTGTTGATATAATAAGGTGCAAAGATACCGTTTCAGTCATTATGCAGGACGAAAAACGACTTGAAGAAAATACTTCTCTCAATATCCCCATTGTCTATGACGATGACGACATTGTTGTTTTTGACAAGCCTGCGGGAGTGCCTGTTCACCCGTCCATAAACCATTATAACGACACTTTGGGCAATTATTTTTCGGCGGTGTATAAGGAAGTATCGTTTCGCCCCGTGAACCGTCTTGACAAGGACACATCGGGACTTTGCGCCGTGGCGAAAAATCCGTTTTCGGCTTCTTTATTGCAGAAAAATACCGACAAGACATACTTTGCAATAGTCAAAGGTGAGATAAAAGAAAGCGGACGGATTGAGCTCCCGATAGCGAGGGAAAGCGATACCATTATAAAGAGAAAGGTCGATGAAAGCGGACAGTATGCCGTGACGGAGTATGCTCCTAAAATGACGAAAAACGGGCTTACCTTGCTTGAAATAAAGCTTCTGACGGGCAGAACGCACCAGATAAGAGTGCATTTTTCGCACATAGGCTACCCTCTTGTGGGGGACGGGCTTTACGGCGGAGATATGTCCTTGTTGTCAAGGCAGGCTCTTCATTGCGGAAGGCTTTCTTTTATTCACCCTTTAAGCAATGAAAGGGTTACGGTTGAATGTCCCTTGCCAGAGGATATGTCGGCTCTGCTGAGATAAAATTGTTACCGTTTTGTAATAATTTTTATTTTGCGGGATATTATGGAAATTCCTATTCTGCGCGGAAAATTGTTACTCTATAAGAAAATTATGCAAAAAATGTATGTGCAAAAAGACGAAAACGCACTAATATTTTTAGCAAGAACGCACAAAGTTTTTGAAATTTTTGCGAAAAAACTTTTCGTGAGGTTGATTTTTTGCCGTTTTTCCGTATAATTAATGTTTGTTATCGTATTTTTGAAGGAAAGGAGCAGTGCTGTATGGCGAATGTGCCCGATAATGCAAAGAAAAATGTAATATCCGAAATAGTGGGCGAAATGAACTATAACTTCTGTCGGTTTATGACAAAGCTCGGCGCGCATATCGTTTATCTTGCGGTTGCTGTTCTTTCGGGAATAAAGAAGTTCTTTTCAAGAATTTTTGGAAAAGTAATCAATAAAATCGGCGAAAAAAGCCAGATGAGGACATATTTTCTCAAAAGAAAAAAAGAAATAATCGAAAAAAAGGACAAGGTAAGCGAATTTTTCTTCTGGCTTGAAGAGGACACCGAGTCGGCATTTGTCAACGAGGGATTTTTCAAAGCGACAAAGGTTGCTGTTATACATATTCTCAAAGGATTATGGCACGCAAGGGGATATGCAGTACGGGCTTTTAACTGGATATTGCCGATAGTTTCCGTGGCATTTATGCTTTCTGTATTAAATCAGGTAGCCGACCTTTCATACGGCGTAGGAGTTGAATACAAGGGACAGAACCTTGGAATACTCGGCACCGAGAGCGAATATGACGAGACGGAAAAATCCTTGCAGGAGAGAATAACCTATGTCGAGGGTGACGAAAAGGTCACTATAACGCCCAAGCTTGCCGTTAAGCTTATCACCGATGAAACCGACACCGTTACTCCCGATGAGCTGGTCGATAAACTGCTCATAAATTCGGACGCGGATATTGTCGAGGCTTGCGGAGTTTATGTTGACGGAGAATTTTTAGGAGCAGTCAAGGACAGACAGACGGTTGACAGTATGCTTTCACGCAGACTTTCAAGATATATCGACGAAGATGTAAAGGATGTTTTCTTTGACAAGGATGTTGAGCTTTCGGACGGATTGTTCCTCACAAACAGTATCGTTGAAAGCAAGGAGATTATAGATACATTCGGCTCGTCAAACGCAACGGCTGTCTACTATACCGCAGAAAAGGGCGATACCCCCAGCGGAATTGCCCAGAAATACGACCTTACAACAGCCGAGCTTGCTGCGATGAACCCGGGAATACTCACAAGTTTAAGACCCGGCGATGAAATTACCGTCAGCGTTGAAGAGCCTTATCTTTCGGTAAATGTTGTAAAGCAGGAAACATACAACGAGGCTATTCCATACGAAACGATAAGAACCGAGACCGACAGCCTCTATAAAGGCGATTCGAGAACGGTTGTCAAGGGCGTTCAGGGCGAAAGAAGAGTTGTCGCCGATGTGGTATATCACAACGGCATTGAGGTTTCGAGAAATATTCTTGAAAGCGCTGTGCTCTCTGAGCCGAAAGCCGCGCAGGTACAAGTGGGAACAAAGCCGCTTGCTCCCATAACGGGAATAAAGATAACGGGAACGGGTATTTACAGCTGGCCCGTTGCAGGCGGATATATAAGCTCATATATGGGCGACGGCAGAGGACACAAGGGTATTGACATTGCCGCTCCTTACGGAACGACCATATTTGCCGCAGAAGAGGGCGTTGTCACAAAGGTGCAGAAGATAAAGTACGGATACGGCTATAACTTCTATATCCAGCACAACGACGGAACGCTCACTCATTACGCTCATTGCAGTGCCATTTATGTTTCTGTGGGACAGAAGGTAATAAAGGGCGAGCCTGTCGCCGCCGTGGGAAGCACGGGACAATCAACGGGCAACCACCTGCACTTTGAGGTTATCAAAAACGGTGTGTTCAAAAATCCGCTTGATTATGTCAAGTAAAATTTTAAAAAATACTTGACAAAGATTTGTTTTAAGGTTATAATAGGATATGTAAAGTGCGTTCGCTTTACATATCCTGTTTTTTGTTGGAGGTGTTACCGTTGGCGAAGGACCTTAACATTGCGCTTTTGCTGGACTTTTACGGCGAATTGCTTACCGACAAGCAAAGGGATATGATAGAGCTTTATTATGACGAGGACTTATCGCTTGCGGAAATTGCCGAAACGGCAAAAATTACAAGGCAGGGCGTTCGCGACAGCATAAAGCGCGGCGAACAACAGCTTTTTGAGTATGAAGAAAAGCTGGGACTTGTCAAGAAGTTTCAGAAATACACAGAACTGCTTGAAAAGATTGACAATCTTGCAAACGATATAAACAAAGAAAGTACCACATATAATTATTCGAGAAATATTTCTATCCGAGCAGAAATGATTATGGAATGCGTTAAAGAGAGTAAGGACATAATTTGATTTTAACGGAGGAGTTAATATGGCAGGCTTTATGATGGTAAACACCGAAAAGGTTGACGAAAGACGAGAACATATCCCGTTGGGGCTTGTCACGGGTCTTGGCTTTGAAAATGCCGCGTCTTCGGTTTACGGTCCGAAGAACTTTATCAGATGGGCGACAGAGGAAGCTCTGAAAGACCTTGAAAATGCCGCACTTGAAATGAAGGCAGACGCTGTTGTTTGTCTGCGACTCAACATTCAGGTAAGCGACACCGTAACGGTTATCGCCAGCGGAACAGCCGTTAAGCTTGGTGATATTCCTTATTCCGCTCTCACAAGCGAGGATATTTACGGCATATAAATTATTTAAGGAGAATTACTGAAAATGGCGTTTGAAGGACTTTCAGAAAAACTTAATAATGTCTTTAAGCGCCTTAAAGGCAGAGGAAGACTTACCGAAAGCGATGTAAAGGACGCTATGCGTGAGGTGCGTCTTGCACTTCTTGAAGCCGATGTTTCATATAAGGTTGCAAAGGACTTTATCGCAAAGGTATCGGAAAGAGCTGTCGGAGAAGAAGTTCTTTCAAGCCTTACTCCTGCTCAGCAGGTAATAAAGATAGTCAACGAAGAACTCATCGCCCTTATGGGTAATGAGAATTCAAAGATAAATATACCCTCAAAGCCGCCCTGCATCATTATGATGTGCGGACTTCAGGGTTCGGGTAAGACGACACATTCGGCAAAGCTTGCAAAGCATTTTAAGGATGCAGGCAAGAGACCTCTGCTTGTAGGGTGCGACATTTATCGTCCTGCCGCTATAAATCAGTTGCAGGTCGTGGGCGAAAAGGCAGGGGTTAAGGTCTTTGAAATGGGACAGATTAACCCCGTCACCATAGCAAAAGAAGCTGTAAAGCACGCAAAGGACCACGGCAACGACATTGTTATCCTTGACACCGCAGGTCGTCTGCACATAGACGAAGCTCTTATGCAGGAGCTTAAAGACATAAAGGCGGCAACGGAGCCTGACGAGATTATGCTTGTTGTTGACGCTATGACAGGTCAGGACGCTGTCAATGTTGCAAAATCCTTTGACGAGGCTCTGGGAATAGACAGTGTGCTTATGTCAAAGCTTGACTCGGATACAAGAGGCGGTGCGGCGCTTTCGGTACTTGCCGTTACGGGTAAGCCTATAAAGTTTGTCGGAACGGGCGAAAAGCTTGACGACTTTGAGCAGTTCCACCCACAGAGAATGGCTTCAAGAATTCTCGGAATGGGAGATGTTCTCACTCTTATCGAGAGAGCTCAGACAGCTGTTCCCGAGGACGACGCAAAGAAGCTTGCCGCAAAGCTCAAAGAAAACGGCTTTGGAATGGATGATTTGCTTGAACAGATGCGCCAGATAAAGAAAATGGGCTCGTTAAAGCAGATTATCGGAATGCTCCCGGGTGTTGCGGGAAAAATCAACGAGGACGACATTGACGAAAGTCAGTTCGGAAGGCTTGAGGCTATGATACTTTCAATGACAAAAGCCGAAAGAGAAAAGCCGTCTATAATAAATCCGTCGAGAAAGAAAAGAATTGCCGCAGGCAGCGGAACTACCGTTGCCGATGTTAACAGACTTTTAAGGCAGTTCGAGCAGATGCAGAAGATGATGAAACAGCTCGGCGTTACGGGTAAGAACGCAAAGGGAAAACGCAACAAACTGCGACTTCCGCCGGGATTTAATATGAACGGAATGAAATTTTAGCTTATAATGCAATCAACGCATTAGAATAAACAGTATATTTTTTGGAGGTGAAACCAATGGCAGTTAAAATCAGACTCAGAAGAATGGGCGCTAAGAAAGCTCCTTTCTACAGAATCGTTGTCGCTGACAGCAGATATCCCCGTGACGGAAGATTTATCGAAGAAATCGGATACTACGATCCCACAAAGGAACCTTCGGTAATCAATGTTGACGAAGAAAAGGCAAAGAAGTGGATAGCTAACGGCGCACAGCCTACTGATACAGTAAAGGGCATCCTTAAAACAAAGGGCGTTCTTTAATCCATCGGGCAGGGGAATAATCTACCGTCAGAACCTCGGGTTTTGGCGGAGATTACACGCTCCCTCAAAAAATACGGCATAAGAGAATGGAGATTTGAAATGGAAGAGCTTTTGACAACGATTGCGTGCGGTCTTGTAAACGATAAGGACGCCGTAAGTGTTACAGTTGACGAGCCCGATGCCGAGGGCGTTATCGTATACCATCTTCATGTTGCACCCGACGATATGGGAAGGGTAATCGGCAAGCAGGGAAGAATTGCAAAGGCAATCAGAACTGTAATGCGTGCAGGCGCAGGAATGGTCAACCAGAAGATTATGGTTGAAATTGACTAAGAAAACAAAACGCCCTACGGGGCGTTTTTTGGTATACAAAGCGATTTGCGGAGGAAAGATATGAAACAGTTTCTTGAAATAGGCAAAATAGTTTCGACACGAGGAATAAAGGGCGAGGTTAGAGTTCAGCCGTGGTCGGACAGCCCCGATTTTCTGTGTGAATTCGATACCCTTTATCTTGACGAGGGGAAAAAGTCCATAGAGATAGAACGCTCGTTTGTTCAGAAAAATGTTGTTGTGATGAAATTAAAGGGCGTTGACACCGTTGAAAAAGCTCAGGATATGAGAAATAAAATTCTTTTTATGGACAGAAACGATGTAGAGCTCAGTGAGGGAAGTTATTTTGTTCAGGACCTTCTGGGGCTTACGGTCATTGACGCAGACAAAAACGAAGAAATAGGTTCTCTTTGCGATGTCACCGAAACGGGAGCAAACGATGTCTATCACATAAAATCGGGCGAAAAGGAATATCTTATCCCGGCAATACCCGATGTTATAGAAAAAATCGACCTTGACGACGGAAAAATGTATATTCACAAGATGAAAGGACTTTTTGATGAGGATTGATATTGCAACGCTCTTTCCCGAAATGTGCGAAAGAGTTCTTGATGAAAGCATTTTAGGCAGAGCGAGAAGAGCAGGTAAAATAACCGTAAACTGCCATAATATAAGGGACTGGTCAAAGGACAAGCACCGCAGGGTAGACGATACCACATACGGCGGAGGAATGGGTATGCTTATGCAGGCGGAGCCTATTTATCGCTGTTTTTTGGATATTACAAAGGATATGCCACAAAAACCGCACACTATATATATGTCCCCCAAGGGAAAGCTTTTTAATCAGCAGAAAGCTATCGAATTTTCAAAAAAAGAGAATATTTTTATTATTTGCGGACATTATGAGGGTGTGGACCAAAGAATTATCGACAAAATCGTTGACGAGGAAATTTCCGTCGGCGACTATGTGTTAACGGGCGGAGAATTGCCTGCGCTTATCGTTGCGGACGCGGTTGCAAGGCTATGCGACGGCGTTCTTTCGGCGAATGTATGCTTTGAGGACGAAAGCCACTACAACGGGCTTCTGGAATATCCGCAGTACACAAAGCCCGAAGAATGGGAGGGTATGAAAGTGCCCGAAGTTCTTCTTTCGGGGCACCACAAGAATATAGACGACTGGCGTAAGGAAAAGTCCTTAGAAATAACAAAGAACAACCGCCCCGATATGTATGAAAAGTATTTGCGGAGTATTGGTGAAAATTGATAAATAGTTTTTGTAAAGTCTGTAAAATAATGCGGAAAAAAGCTGTTTTGTGCGCTAAATTGTAAAATATTTACATTTAAAATGTAGGAATTTATAAAATGGTGAAAAAAGTTATAGCATTTTGCACAAAACGCAAACGCAATAATTGACAATGATTATCGAATTGCAAGAAAATAGCGGTCTGTTGGCTTTTTGTGTGTAAAATGACATTGACGGAAATTTTCTTTGAGAGTATAATGTAGTTAGACAAAAGGTCTGATGGCAGATAAGATTTGATTTAGGAGAGGTATAACTATGTTTGTTAAAGATGTAATGGTTCAGAATCAGGTTGGTCTTCACGCTCGTCCCGCAACTTTCTTCATTCAGAAGGCAAATGAATTCAAGTCTTCTATATGGATTGAAAAGGAAGAGCGCAGAGTAAACGCAAAGAGCCTTCTCGGTATTCTTTCACTCGGTATCGTTGGCGGAACTTCTATCAGAGTTATTGCTGACGGTGCTGACGAAGAAACAGCAGTAAACG
>CAMGJS010000018.1 GCA_946056455.1 uncultured Clostridia bacterium
CTTTCGATATGTGCAGTTACAAACCCTGTTGTTCAGTCGGCTATGCAACAGCTTCACAACCTTGCAGGGTGCGAGGTACATTCAAGCGTTATACTTTCTCATATAGACGAGAATGTGTTCAAAAAGCTCGGAATAAACCTCACCTGCGAGCCGAAATATCAGGAAAACAAATTCTATCAGAAATAGCTTTAAATTGCCGTCCGCATTATATCGGGCGGCAATTTGTTTATCCTACACAAATTGCCTAAGGGAAAAATATGCATTAACTGTCACCGAGTGAAAATAATAATCCGCACGCTTGTATTTTGTTGACATTATACAAAAGCTATGATAAAATAGTTTACGGTTATTTGCTTAATGCTAATGTCGGTATGCACAATCCGACAATGCTTTGGGCGGAATTCAAAAGGAGGCAGAGTAATGAAAATAATCGGTACAGGCGCTTATGTACCTGAAAAGATAATAACAAACGACGACCTTTCAACAATGGTTGAAACATCTGACGAATGGATAACACAAAGAGTCGGGGTCAAAGAGAGAAGAGTTTCCGTCAATGAAACTGCGGCGGATTTCGGTGCCGAGGCGGCAAAGAAGGCTCTTTTGTCTGCAGATATTTCAGCAGAGGACCTTGACCTTATCATAGTATCGACAATAACGGGCGAAACCCTTTGCCCCACAACCGCGGCGCTCATTCAGAAAGCTATCGGAGCTACCTGTCCCGCATTCGATATGCAGTCGGCTTGCAGCGGCTTTATGTTCGCTCTTGACACTGCCGATTCATATATTTCAAGCGGCAAGGGATACAAGAATGTCCTTGTTGTAGCAACCGAAAGAATGAGTAAAATTCTCGACTGGACAGACCGTTCAACCTGCGTTATCTTCGGCGACGGAGCAGGTGCGGCTGTAGTGACGGAGGGTGACGGATACTTAGCGTCAAGCCTTTATACAAAGGGCGACGATGAAGTGCTTTACATTCCTTCCTGCACAAAGAATTCGCCCTTCTTTGAAAAGGAATACGCTGACACAAAGGTATTTATGAACGGCTCTGAGACATTCAACTTTGCCGTTAGGAAAATTGTCGACGATATAAAGGAAGTTGCAGAAAAAGCGGGAATTTCCGTTTCAGATATTGACTATATCGTATCACATCAGGCAAACATAAGAATAATAAGCTATGCATCAAAAAGACTCGGCATACCTATGGAAAGGTTCGTCGTCAATATCGACAAATACGGCAACACCTCGTCGGCAAGCGTTCCTATGGCTCTTGACGACCTTGTGAAAGAGGGAAAGCTCAAGGACGGCGACATTATTGCAATGTGTGCATTCGGCGGAGGATTATCTTCTTCGGCGTGCATTATAAAATGGTCAAAATAATTTTTTAGGAGGAACCTACAATGACAACAGAAGAAAGAATTATCAAGGTAATCGCATCTCATCTTGAGATGGAAGAAAGCGAAATCACAGAGGCTACAACATTTGAAGACCTCGGCGTTGACTCACTTGACGCAGTTGAAATCATGATGGAGCTTGAAGACGAATTCGGCGTTGAAGTTAAGGCTGAAGAAGCAGGCAAGTCCGTTAAGGAACTCGCTGACTACCTCAATGCAAAGCTCGGCTAAGATGTAAAAGTAACCGCACAAGGCTCAAAAAGCTTTGTGCGGATTTATCCGCCAAATTTCAGGCGGAAGTATCGGCGTGACAATAAAAACGCCGACCTAACATAACCGAAAGGAAGTGACGGGGATATGATTAAATCGTCAATCTGTGAACAGATAGGCATAGAATATCCTATTTTTCAAGGGGGAATGGCTCGTATATCGGACGGCGCTCTTGCAGCCGCAGTTTCCGAGGCGGGCGGACTTGGTATCGTTTCTGCCGCAAGCGGAGATGTAAATCAGGTTTCAGAACAGCTCGACATTGCAAAGAAGCTTACAAGCAAACCGTTCGGCGTTAATGTTATGCTCAGGGGTGAGAATATCGACGCTCTTGCAAAGCTTATTGCAGATAAAAAACCTGCCGTTGTTACAACGGGAGCAGGTAATCCCGAAAAGTATATGGATATGTGGAAAGCCGCAGGAATAAAGGTTATTCCCGTTGCGGCGTCGGCTTCTTTTGCAAAGATATTTGAAAGAGCAGGCGCTGACGCTGTTGTTGCAGAGGGTTGCGAATCGGGCGGACATGTGGGTGAACTCACCACAATGGCTCTCGTTCCGCAGGTTTGTGACGCAGTAAGTATTCCCGTTATCGCCGCAGGAGGAATTGCCGACGGCAGAGGAGCCGCAGCGGCATTTATGCTCGGAGCCGAGGGTATTCAGGTAGGAACAAGATTTCTTGTTGCGACAGAATGCTCAATAAATCAGAATTATAAGGACAAGGTCCTCAAAGCGTCGGATACATCGACGATAGTAACGGGCAAAAGATTAGGACATCCCGTAAGAAGTCTTAAATCCCCGTTTTCAAGAGAATATGCAAAAATCGAGTACACCTCTATTTCAAACGAGGACCTCGAACAATTTGCGGTTGGCTCTCTTGCCGCCGCAGTTAACGGTGACGATAAGCACGGCTGTTTCCTTGCAGGTCAGATTTCGGGACTTATCAACAAGGAGCAGACTTCGGCTGAAATAATAAAAGAAATTATGGAACAGGCAGAGGAACTTCTCAAAGGAGGAGCAAAATGGGTAAGATAGCATTTGTATTCGCAGGTCAGGGCGCTCAGTACAGCGGAATGGGCAAGTCCCTCTATGAAGCGTCACAGGCTGTAAAAAATCTTTACGATACGGCAGAAAATATCCGCAATGGCACAATGGCTCAGTCCTTTGAAGGCTCGCCTGACGACCTTAAAAAGACAGAAAACACTCAGCCCTGCCTTTTCCTTGCAGACCTTGCCGCCGCTGTCGCTCTTGACGAAGCAGGAATAAAGGCGGACGGTGTTGCAGGTTTTTCTCTTGGAGAAATTGCGGCTCTTGCATTTGCAAAAACATATTCATACGAGGACGGTTTCAAAATCGTCTGCGAAAGAGGAAAGCTTATGGGCGCGGCTTCATCAGCCGAAGAAACGGCAATGTGCGCTGTTCTTAAACTTGAAAGAGAAGATGTAATAAACCTTGCCGCAAAATACGACAGACTTTATGCAGTAAACTACAACTGCCCCAAACAGACCGTTGTTTCGGGACTTAAAAGCAGTATCGACGAATTCTCGAAAGAGGTTTCGGAAAAAGGCGGAAGATGCGTTCCCCTTGCAACAAGCGGTGCGTTCCATTCGCCCTTTATGAGTGAAGCCGCAGAGAAATTTGCGGAATATCTCAAAAACTTTACATTGAAAACACCCGGTATCCCCGTTTATTCAAACCCGACTGCAAAGCCCTATGAGGGAGAAGTTATTGACACCCTCGGCAAGCAGATGTGCAGTCCTGTCAAGTGGGAAGATACCGTAAGAAATATGATAGCCGACGGCTTTGACACATTCATCGAAGTCGGCGCAGGAAAGACGCTCAGCGGACTTATCAAAAAAACTTCATCGGAAGTCAAGGTCTATAATGTTGACACGGCGGACGACCTTGCCGCAACAGTTAAGGCGGTGAAGGAGAATGCTTAACGGAAAGGTAGCCGTTGTAACGGGCGGTTCAAGAGGAATAGGCGCGGCAGTAGCCGAGGCTATGGCAAAAAACGGCGCAGATGTTGCCGTTATCTATAAGGGCAGTGCAGAAAAGGCTCAGGCAGTATGCGATAAAATCGTTGAAGAATATAAGGTTAAGGCAAAGTGCTACTGTTGTGATGTCGCTGTAACAAAGGAATGTGCCGAAACCGTTGCAAAGGTAATTGAAGATTTAGGCGGAGTTGACATTCTCGTCAATAACGCAGGTATCACAAAGGACAACCTTCTTGTTTCTATGAGCGAGGAAGAGTTTGACGCAGTTATCAACACAAACCTCAAAGGTTGCTTTAATATGATCAAGGCTTGTTCAAGAAACTTTATCAAGAAAAAAGCAGGCAAGATAATCAATATATCGTCCGTTTCGGCACTTCTCGGAACAGCGGGACAGTGCAACTATGCGGCTTCAAAGGCGGGAGTAATCGCTCTCACCAAAACTACCGCAAGGGAATTTGCTTCAAGGGGAATTTGCTGTAACGCAATCGCCCCGGGATTTATCACAACCGATATGACATCTTCTTTGGAGGACAAATATCTCTCGTCGATACCGCTCAAAAGAGCAGGTAAGCCCGAAGAAGTAGCGTCGCTTGCGGCTTTTCTTGCCGACAGCGCGTCTGATTACATCACAGGCGAGGTCATCCGCATCGACGGCGGACTGGCTATCTAAGCAATAGGGAGGAATATTATGAGAAGAGTAGCAGTAACAGGACTTGGTGTAATTTCACCTGTCGGAAACGATGTCGAAACATTCTGGAACAACCTTAAAAATGGTGTGAACGGCATCGACTTCATCACAAGATTTGACACAACCGATTTCAAGGTTAAGCTTGCCGCAGAGGTAAAGGACTTTGACCCCTCGCTTTATATGGACAAGGGCGAGATAAGAAGAAACGACCTTTTTGTAAGATACGCGGTAGCGGCGGCTTTGCAGGCTGTCAACGACTCGAAGATTTCGGGTAATATCGACCCCGACCGTTTCGGAGTATACTTCGGCTCGGGCATAGGCGGATTTGATACCCTTATTTCAGAGCACAACACATTCCTTGAAAAAGGACCTTCAAGAGTTTCGCCTCACTTTGTTCCCAAGATGATTTCAAATATGGGCGCAGGAAACATCGCAATAAAGGTCAACGCAAAGGGACCTTGCGTTTCGTTCACAACAGCCTGCGCAACAGGCTCGACTTCAATAGGCGAGGCTTACAGAGCAATAGCAGGCGGATATGCTGACGCTATCGTTGCAGGCGGTGTTGACGCAGCTATTTCACCCCTTGCCGTTGCAGGCTTTACAAACCTCACTGCTCTTTGCGAGGGAACAGACAAGGACGCGGCTTCAATCCCCTTTGACAAGAGAAGAAACGGCTTTGTTATGGGCGAGGGAGCAGGAGCGCTCATCCTTGAAGAATACGAACACGCAAAGGCAAGAGGAGCGGTTATCTACGCTGAAATGTGCGGCTACGGAAGCACTTGCGACGCTCACCATGTTACAGCTCCCGATGACTCGGCTGACGCTTCTTCAAAGGCAATTATCGAATGTCTTAAATGCAGCGGAAAGAAATTTGCTCCCGAAAAAACATATTTCAACGCTCACGGAACATCAACTCCCCTTAACGACAAGACCGAAACAAAGGCTATCAAGCTTGCATTCGGCGACGATGCAAAGAAAATCAGCGTAAGCTCAACAAAGTCGATGACAGGTCACCTTCTCGGTGCAGCGGGAGCAATCGAGGCTATTGCATCAATCAAGGCACTTAATGATAATATCGTTCCCCCCACAATCAACTATAAAGAACCCGACGAGCTCTGTGACCTTGACATCACACCGAACAAGGCTGTTGAAAAGGAACTCGAACTCGTTCTCTCAAATAATCTCGGCTTTGGCGGACATAATGCCTGCGTAGCTTTCTGCAAGGCGGAGGGTTAATATGAACAAGCAGGAAATAATGAATATTCTGCCTCACCGTGACAGTATGCTCCTCATCGACGAGGCTGAGGTCATCGACGGTAAGGCTCACGCAAAGAAGTATATCAAGGGCGACGAGTGGTTCTTAGACGGTCACTTTCCCGATTACCCCGTTGTCCCCGGAGTAATTCTTTGTGAAATTCTTGCTCAGTCCACCTGCGTATGTATAGGCGGAGGGGACATAGGCGACAAGAAAACGCTTTTTACAGGTCTTAACAATGTCAAGTTCAAGAATGTTGTCCGCCCGGGCGACACCTTTGAAACCGAATGTGAAATTGTCCGTGTTAAAGAACCCTTTTATTTTGCAAAGGGCAAGGGTTTTGTAAACGGCAAGCTTTGCGTAAGTGCGGAGTTTTCGTTCGCCATTGTGGATAAGTCGTAAACGAAAGGAATAAGTTCAGAATGAATGTAAAAGAAGTTCTTGGAAATCTCGGCTTGCTTGAATATTTTGCCGAGAAACGCACCTGCAAAAAGTGCGGAGCCGAAGAAAATTATTCGGTTTTCAAAAATAACAATATGATATGCCCCTCCTGCGGAGCGTATATGAGAATGACCGCCGATGAAAGAATTGACCTTATTGTTGATAAGGATACTTTTATCGAAACAAACGCCTCAATGGAAAGTAAGAACATCATCGCTTTCCCCGAATATACGGCAAAGCTCAAAAAGGCAAAGAAGGATTCTTCTCTCAAAGAGGCTGTTGTCTGCGGAACAGGCACCATAGGCGGACAGAAATGCGCTATCTTTGTAATGGACTCATCGTTTATGATGGGAAGTATGGGAACTGTTGTGGGCGAAAAGATAACAAGACTTTTTGAGATGGCAACAGAAAACAACCTCCCCGTTGTAGGCTTTACTACTTCGGGCGGAGCGAGAATGCAGGAGGGTATCTACTCTCTTATGCAGATGGCAAAGGTCAGCGGTGCCGTTCATCGTCACAGTGAAGCAGGAAACCTTTATATCGCGGTCCTCACAGACCCGACAACGGGCGGAATTACCGCAAGCTTTGCAATGCAGGGCGACATCACCATTGCAGAACCCAAGGCGCTTATCGGCTTTGCAGGACAGCGCGTTATCGAACAGACAACGGGCGAAAAGCTCCCCAAGGGATTTCAGCGCGCGGAATTTTTGCTTGAACACGGCTTCGTTGATATTATCGAAGAGCGTGGCAGACTGAAATACACAATCGCAAGACTGCTTGAACTTCACAGCAGATAAACTACTTTTAGGATAAGGAAGATGAAATATGGCTGTATTAAAACCTTCATATGAAAGAGTAAAAGCTGCCAGAAGTAACGACAGACCTATGGGCGGTTATTATATAAAGCATATGATTGACGACTTTATCGAGCTTCACGGCGACAGACGCTTCGGCGACGACGGCGCTATCGTTGCGGGAGTAGGTTACCTTGACGGTATCCCCGTTACCGCTATCGCGATGGAAAGAGGCGACTCGATAGAAGAAAGAATGAGACGAAACTTCGGGTGCCCCTCGCCCGAGGGATACAGAAAAGCACTCAGACTTATGAAAGAGGCTGAAAAGTTCCACCGCCCGATAATCTGCTTTATCGGAAGTTCGGGAGCAAACCCCGGAATTGAGGCGGAAGAAAGAGGGCAGGGCGAGGCAATAGCCGAAAACCTTGTTGAGATGATGGGAATAAAATCTCCGATTATTTCTGTTGTAGTCGGTGAAGGCGGAAGCGGAGGAGCACTTGCTCTCGGAGTGTGCGACACGGCGATTATGCTTGAAAACTCGGTTTATTCGGTTATTTCTCCCGAGGGTTGCGCAAGTATTCTCTGGAAGGACTCGGCAAAGGCACCTGAGGCGGCTGACGCTTTGAAGCTCACAGCGGACGACCTTTACAAATTCGGAATTGTCGAATATGTAATAGAAGAGGAAAACAGAACATCGGAGGAAATATGCAGTGCATTGAAGAGATGCGTCAAGGACGAAATTATCGCAAAGAAGGCGCTCTCTGTTGACGAGCTTCTTGACGGAAGATACAATAAGTTCCGCAAGATAGGCAACTGCGAGGATAATCAGTAAAAAAGCAACGGACTTTGTATTATAACAAAGTCCGTTGTTGATTTTTCTGTTTTTTTGTGCTAAAATGATGGACGGAGAAAAAATGCCAAAGGGGTGAAAAGCGTTGATAGATTTTGTATCGGGTGTAAAATTTCAGATAGCGTCGCTTTGTTTTGTTCTTCTTGTTGTTGTGGATTTTGTCCGCAGTAAGAGAATAAAAACGCTTACGACAAGGATTTTCAGCGGACTTCTTGCTACTGTTACTTTATACATACTCACAGATATTCTTACCGTTTATACAATACTCAATTATACGGACGCTCCCATAAACGAAATAGCTCACAGATTTTTTTTCTTCCTTTTACTGACCTCGGTTTTTATGTTTTCGGCTTATGTTGAATTTGTCGGAAATTCCTGAAATAAGGAAGTAAGCACGGTTATGTCGGTGATATGGATATTGCCGTACCTTATATGCTCCGTGGGGATATTCGTCGGAAGTCTTGAATATGTTGTCTTTGAAAAATGCGTTTACTCAATGGGATTTTCGACTTATTCGCTTTATGCGGGTATAGCGATTTATCTTATTGTTAACTTTATCGAAACTTTCAGATATAAAGAAATTTTCTCAAGAAAAAAACGCTTTGCGTTAAGACTTCAGATGTTTATCTGGATAGTTGTTGCCGTAGTTCAGTTTACGCACCCTTATATTCTTCTTTCCGCTCTGGGGATATCAATAAGCACCGTTGCTCTTTATTTTTCATTTGAAAACCCGAATGAAAATATCGACGAAGAAACGGGAGCGTTCAATAAAAAGGCTTTTGATATGTCCTTTTTTGAACAGACAAACTGTATCGGACAAAAGCCCGTTCACCTTTTAACCCTTGTTATCGAGGATAAGGACATTATATCAAGCAGTATCGGCTTTAACAGATATAACGAGCTTGTAAAGCTTATCAGCGACACGATGAAGTTAACCTTCGGAACAGCCGTATATCGCACAAAATCCGATATGATTTCAGTGATTTATCCGAGAAACAACCCGGGCTTTAAAGAAAAGATAACAGCTTTAAAAAACACTATGGAAAAGGGTTTTTGCTTAAAAGACGCCGAAATTCAGCCGAATACCCATATCGTTATTATGGAATGTCCCGAAATAACATCTGAGCCCGAAGAAATTTACGAGCTTGTTCTTCACGGGTCAAGGTTCGGCGGTTCGGACTTTGTGAGAATGGTCGATGAAAGCGGTGTCGAAAAGAAAAACCGCACCGATACTCTCAACAAGATGATAGTTTCGGCAATAGAAAACGACGGCTTTGATGTTGTGTATCAGCCAATATATTCAACAGAGAAGAAAGCGTTCGTTTCATCGGAAGCGCTTGTCAGATTTAAGGATAAAGAAACGATAGGCTTTGTTTCTCCCGAAGAATTTATCCCCCTTGCCGAAAAGAACGGATATATCATAAAAATCGGTGAGATAGTCTTTGAAAAGGTCTGCAAGACGATACAAACCCTCAAAGAAAAGAATATTCCCATAGAATATATAGAAGTCAACCTTTCTGCATTGCAGAGCATTGACGAAAAAGTGCCCGACGCCTTTTCCGAGATAATGAAAAAATACGGTGTAAAGCCCTGCGAAGTAAACCTTGAAATAACCGAAACAACGGCTGTCGAGTCGGCGGTTATGCTTGAACGGAATATGAAGAAGTTCAGAAAAATGGGTTGCAGTTTTTCTATGGACGATTTTGGAACGGGATACTCAAACCTTCAAAAAATGGCGGAGATAAAATACGACCTTGTCAAGCTTGACAAGAGCCTTATCTGGCCCTCGTTCGGAGAAAACCCGAAGGACGAGTCTGTAACTATCCTCAAAAACAGCGTAAGAATGGTAACGGGGATAGGCTCTCATATCGTTGCCGAAGGTGTTGAAACCGAGGAAATGGTCAACGGACTAACCGAAATGGGCGTGCAGTATCTTCAGGGCTATTATTTCTCTAAGCCTATCTCCGAGGAAGCTTATATCGAGTTCCTTGCCGAGAAAATATGCGTATAAAAATAAAGGGTACCGAGCTGGAGTTCGGCACCCTTTAATTTTATAAATTTTCGATTTTATCCGCAAGCGCGTCAAGCCAGTCACCGTCAAAAAGCTCTATAGCACCCTTGTCGCAGGCGGTAGCAAGGGATGGGTTCATAGGGATTTTTGCAACAGCGTCAATTCCGTATTCCTTTGCAAGAGCGTCAATGTTGCTTTCTCCGAAAATGCTGTGCTTTTTGTGACAATCGGGACATTCAAAGTAGGACATATTCTCGACAATGCCCAGAACTTCAATATCCATAAGCCTTGCCATCTTGACAGCCTTTCCGACAATCATCGAAACAAGCTCCTGAGGGGAAGTGACAACGATAATTCCGTCAACGGGCAAGGACTGGAAAACAGTCAGCGGAACATCGCCCGTTCCCGGAGGCATATCGACAAACATATAGTCAACATCGCCCCAGATAACATCTGTCCAGAACTGCGTTACCGTTCCCGCAATGACAGGCCCACGCCACACGACAGGGTCCGTTTCGTTTTCGAGCAAAAGATTTACGGACATCAGCTTTGTGCCCATTTTTGTCTGACAGGGGATAATTCCGTTTTCATCGCCGTCAGCCTTACAATGAACTCCGAAAGCCTTTGGTATTGAAGGACCTGTTATGTCAGCGTCAAGAATAGCGGTGTTAAAGCCCTTTCTTTGCATAGCGACAGCTAAAAGAGAGGTGACGAGCGACTTTCCCACTCCTCCCTTACCGCTTACTATTCCGATAACTTTTTTTATGTGTGAAAGCTCGTTGGTTTTTTTGATAAGACTTTCGGCAGAATTTTCCGAACAGCCCGACGAACATTCAGAACAGTTGTGATTGCAACCCATAGTGTAAAACCTCCGCAAAAAAAATAAACGGGA
>CAMGJS010000019.1 GCA_946056455.1 uncultured Clostridia bacterium
GTCTATTCCGCAACCCTCAAGCACCTTGGGGTGAACCATTCCTGCGCCGAGAAGTTCGATATATCCCTCGTTCTTGCAAAGCGGACAACCTGCTCCGTTGCAGTTATAGCACATAACATCGACTTCGGCGGAAGGCTCGGTATAAGGGAAATGATGAGGACGAAGGCGTATCTTGCAATCGTCGCCGTAAAGACGCTTCATAAGAAGTTCAAGAGTTCCGCAGAGGTCAGCCATTGTTACTCCCTTGTCGATAACAAGTCCCTCAATCTGATGGAACAATGGTGAATGAGTAGCGTCAACGGTGTCGCAACGATAAACTCTTCCGGGGGAAATTATTCTTATCGGGGGCTTTCTGTTTTCCATTGTTCTTATCTGAACGCTTGATGTCTGAGTTCTTAAAACGACATTTTCATTGATATAGAATGTATCCTGAGTATCTCTTGCAGGGTGGGACTTTGGCATATTGAGCGCCTCAAAGCAGTAGCGGTCGGTTTCAACCTCGGGACCGTCGACAATATCAAAGCCCATACCCGTAAAGATGTCCTTTACTTCGTTGAGAACGATTGTTAAGGGGTGGAGTTTTCCAACCTTCTGCGACTTTCCCGGCAAGGTCACATCTATAACCTCGCTTTTAAGTTTTTTAGCGGTAAGTTCCTCTTTGAGAGCTGTTTTTCTCGCTTCGATTTTTTCTTCAATGTCGGCACGGACTTTATTTGCAAGCTGTCCGACAACGGGGCGTTCCTCAGCGGAAAGACTGCCCATCTGCTTTAAAATAGCGGTAAGCTCGCCCTTTTTGCCGAGAAGTCTTACTCTTAAATCCTCAAGCTGTTTGCTGTCGGATATTTTTGCAAGCTCGTCTGACGCTTCCGCTCCGATTTTTTCAAGAGCTTCCTTCAACATTTTTATCACCTCAAAAAAATTTTTAACACAAATAAAAAAGCCTGCCCCGTCTGAACAAACAGGACAAGCCTAAGACTTGCTTATATACCACCCGATTGTTAAAGAAGCAGTCACTTCCCCGACGATAACGCTGTCAGGCGTTCTTCCCTACTCGAAAAATCTTTAAGGAAAACCACTCGGGAGTGAAATTCGCGTTCCGCGGTGCGAAAAGCTCACAGCAAAATAACGCTTTTCTCTCTGCAACTGCGCCGTTGTCGGAAAACTACTGTACTCCGTCTTTGTGTTTACTTTAACATTATATATAATTTTTTTAGGATTTGCAAGGGTTTTTATTGAAATGGCAGAAAAAATATGATAAAATATTCAAGGTAAAGGCATTACAGTTTTTATATAATTTTCACAAACCAAAGGAGATTTTTTTGAAATGGACACTTATGCAGAACAGCTTGTCATCAAAGAAAGCAACGCAAAAGATACCATAATAAGAGTGCTTATCATCGGGGGAGGATTTATTCTTTCTGTGGCAGTATTTTTATTATTCAGTATTTTAGGACTTTTACCCATAGGGGCAATTCTCACGATAGGAGTAGCTGTCGGAGCGTATTTTATCTTTTTGCAGACAGGCGTTGAATATGAATACATCATCACCGAGGGCGAACTTGACATTGACAAGATTGTCGCAAAAAGAACGAGAAGCAGACTGCTCACCGTGAAGGTTGCAAACTTCAGGGAATACGGGATAATATCGGAGGCAACGGAAAAGGACGGTCTTACCGTTTTTATGGTAAGCGGAAGAGGATACAGCGATTATTATGCTGATTTTACTCACAAAAAACACGGCGAATGCAGACTTATCTTTTCTCCCGATGAAAGAATGAGGTCGCTTATCGAACCGTATCTCACCATAAAATAACAAAGGAGCTTTTATGACTGTCGGAACAGATATTATAGAAATATCGCGCATTGAAAAAAATCTTGAAAACAGAAAATTCATAGAGCGGATATATTCCAGGGAAGAAATAGAATATTTTTCTAAAAAAGGATTTAAGGCTGAAAGTATGGCGGGAAATTTCTGTGCTAAGGAGGCTTTTATGAAGTGCCTTGGGACAGGAATGTTTGACATTCCGTTCAACGAGATAGCGGTACTCAGAAACGAAAACGGCAAGCCGTATATATCCCTTTCGGGCAAGGCGAAAGAACTTCTTGACAAAAGCGGTATGCAGGTCGATGTGAGCATAAGTCATTGCAGAGAGTATGCAACGGCGGTCTGTATTTTATTTTAGAACAAAGGGTGAAAAATATGTATCTTCTTACTCCCCAGAAAATGAAAGAGCTTGAAGCTTTATCGGACAAGCACGGCGTATCATATTCGGCGCTTATGCAGAATGCAGGCGAACAGCTTGCAGAGCAGATTTATTCTCTGCCCGTTGATTTGTCATACGGCATTGTGTTTTTTTGCGGAAGCGGAAACAACGGCGGCGACGGCTTTGTTGCGGCAAGGCTTTTAGCTTCGGGCGGTTATCCCGTTACCGTTGTGCTTATGTGCGGTGAACCTGCAACGGAGCTTTCTGCAAGAGCGTATGTTGAGCTCGGTGAAAGCTTGGCGGAGGTTTTAACTCTTTATGACAACAACGAAAAGATTTTTTCAAAATTATCCTCGGCTTCACTCATCGTTGACGCTGTTTTCGGAACGGGCTTTCACGGCGAACTTCCTCCGCAAGTCAAAGCCTGCTTTTCGTTTGCGGCAAGGTCGGCGGCAAAAAAGCTTGCTGTTGATGTTGCAAGCGGTGGCGATTGCACCGACGGAAAGGTTTCCGAGGGAATTTTAAAATGCGATTACACCGTGACCTTCGCCTATGAAAAAATCGGAATGAGAATGTACCCCCTTTGCGATTATTCGGGAGAAGTGAGAGTTGTGGACATAGGCATTGACAAGGCTCTTTGCAAGAATGTCACGCCGATAATTGAAACCGACGACGATTTCTTAAAAAGACTTATCCCCGAAAGAAACAGATACTCGCACAATGGCGACTTCGGAAAGCTCATAAACATTGCAGGCTCAAAGAAAATGCCCGGGGCGGCGGCTCTGTCAACAATGTCGGCTTTACGCTCGGGAGCAGGACTTGTCACTCTTGCGACACCCCGTACTGTTGCAGAAAGTCTTTCGGGCAATATATATGAGTGTACTTCCCTCCCCTTAAAAGAAACGGCCGCAGGTACAATCTCCGCCACAAACGAAAAAGATATTCTCACTCTTTGCGAAAGTGCGGCGGCTGTTTCAATAGGTTGCGGAATGGGCGTAAATGACGATTGTCTTAAAATCATTGAGGCTACAATAAAAAATGTATCCTGCCCTGTAATTATTGACGCGGACGGCATAAACTGCATTGCAACGCGAATAGATATATTAAAGGACAAAAAGGCGGAGGTCATTGTTACCCCTCACCCGAAGGAGCTTTCAAGGCTTCTGGGTATTTCTGTTAAAGAAGTGATAGAGAACAGATTTTCTCTTGTGAAAAAATTATCCGAGGAATACGGGATAACTGTTCTTTCAAAGGGAATGCCCACGATAGTATGCGGTTCTAACGGATATTCATTCATAAACGAAAACGGAAACGCAGGTCTATCACGAGGTGGCAGCGGAGATGTGCTCACGGGAATTATTGCGTCGTTGGCGGCACAAGGGCTTTCGGGAACCGACGCGGCGGCGGCAGGAGCGTACATATTCGGCAAGGCGGCGGATATTACCGCAGATGAGCTTTCAATGCAGGGAATGTTACCGTCGGATGTGATAAAGCGTCTGCCCTTTGTATTCAAAGAAATAGGAAGATAATAAAATAAGCCTTTTTTGTCCGAAACATAAAGTCTGACAAAGGAGGCTTTTTCTTTATGAAAAAAATATTGTGTATCTGTCTTTGTTCGTGTATGCTTTTCTTATGTGGATGTAAGAAAATCATTAAAGAGGACAGTCCCGAAACTTCAAGATTGTTTACTGCAACCGCTGAAATTGACTGCGGTGACGGTGTTTTTGTTTCGGGCATTATAACCCGTCTCGGAGCGGAAAGCTGGCGCGCGGAGATGAATTCGCCCGACACGATAGAGGGAATTGTGCTTTCGTATTCGCCCGACGGAATTATTGCCGAATACCACGGAATGACGCTTACTACCGCAAAGGAGAATACTCCCGAAAAGAACATTCTCGGCTCTGTTTTCAAATGTATAGACCATAGCTCAACGCTTGTTTCAATGCCTTATGAGGAAACTGAAAACGGAAGAATGTTCTTTGGCGAATGTGAAAAAGGAAAATACACTATCACTACCGACAACGATAACAATATAACCGCCATATGCCTTGAAGATATGGGGCTTTCGGCAACGCTTGAAGATTTTTGTGTAATTGAATAAAAAATATCCCGACTGTCAGGGTAATGCCGATAAAGAAATATTTATCAGCACCGAGCCGCAAACTTTGGCATTTCGTAAAGTAAATTACGAATTGCCAAAGGAGGCTCCACCATAGTCGGGATTTTATTATTTAAGTATAGAAATAGCGTCCGCTATGCTCTTTTCAAAAGCCTCGTTGCCGTATTTGTCGACCTCGGCTTTGTTTTTTTCGCCGTGGGTAAGACAACCTGCTCCACCGATACAACCGCCCACGCAAGCCATACCCTCGATAAAGTTTGCGTCAAGCATATTCTTGCTCTTTTTGAGCAGTGCCACACGGCAAGCCTCGATACCGTCGCAGGTGCAGGCTTTGAGTTCAAAGTCCTCTATTCCCTGCTCTTTGAGCGCCTCGGCAACAGCGTCGGTAAGTCCGCCCGAACGGGCAAAAATTCTTCCGAAGTATGAAGCGTTGTCAAGGACATCTTCTTCAAGATTTGTGATTTCAATATCACGGCTGTCAAAAAGCGCCTGCAACTCCTCAAAGGTCATAACAGCGTCAATGTATTTTTTCACCTCGGGCTTCTGAGCCTCGGCTTTCTTTGCGGTGCAAGGACCTATGAACACGACCTTTGCAGCGTTGTCTGTTTCCTTGATATATTTTGCAATAGTCGCCATAGGCGAAAGGTTATGTGAGATATGCTCTTTGAGTGCAGGGAAGGATTTATTGATATAATCAACAAAAGCAGGACAGCACGAGCTTGTGAGAAAACCCTTTTCGGTGAGTTCTTTGGACTCTGCCATAGCTACCATATCCGCGCCGAGAGCCGCCTCAACAACGGTATGAAAACCTAAGGCTTTAAGTCCGCTTATTACCTGCCCGAGTTTTGCATAGGTGAACTGGCTTGATATTGACGGTGCAACTACCGCATAGACATTGTATTTTTCATCACGGTTGCGGTTTTTGAGCATATCCACAACATTGATGATATAGGATTTATCCATAATAGCGCCGAAAGGACACTGATAAACGCACGCTCCGCAGGAAATGCAGGTGTCGTTGTCGATAATGGCCTCTTTGCTTTCGTTCATAGAAATCGCCTTTATCTTGCAGGCGTTCTGGCACGGGCGCTTTCTGCTGACTATTGCGGTATAAGGACACACCTTTGCGCAGGCTCCGCATTCCTTGCACTTTGACTTGTCGATATGAGCGACATGGTTGTTATCAAAGGATATTGCTCCGAAACGGCATACATCTTCGCAACGGTGCGCAAGACAACCTCGGCAGGCGTTTGTGACTTCAAATCCGCCGACGGGACATTCATCGCAGGCTATCGGGATAACCTCAATGACATTGGGGTTTTCTTTATCTCCGCCCATTGCGATTTTGACGCGCTCGGAAAGAATAGCTCTTTCTTTATAAACGCAACAGCGCATTGTCGGCGTTTTTCCCGGAACGAGGATTTTGGGGATATCCAAAAGATTATCGTAAAGAGTATCGTTCCAGGCTTGCCTTGCTACTTCGCTTAAAACCTTATATTTCAGATGCTGGACCTTTGTATCAAACTTTCGCATATTACACCTTCTTTAAAAATAGCTTACCTTGATTTTTTTGCCCATTTTTTTGAGACAAGACGAGAGCTCCTCGACAATGTTCATCTTTATGCTGAAATTTATGGGCAGGTCGGGGTTCTGGTGGGCAGGGTTCATCGCTCTGCCGACAAAGAAGTTTATGTCCGTCGCCTCTTCAAAAAGCAGACGGCATATAAGCGAAGCGCCGTCACGCTTGAAGTTCCATTGTTCGTAATTTTCATTTCCCGCAAGGTAATCTCTTGCGTATTCAAGCACCTTGCTCATTGTGATAACGCCCTCGGTGACAAGGTCAACGCCGTCTATCTCCGCAATAGGAGGAACATCGGATTTTTCAAAATTAAGGCTCACCTTTATCTGCTTGCCGAGGTATTTTGCCGCTATTGACGAAGTCGTTCCTCCGCATATAATATGCTTGCCCTCTTTTGAGAAAAAGAGTGACATCATTCTGTCGCAGTCGTTGCGGTTCTGGGGAGGTCCGAAAAGAATATTCATCGGCTCTCTCTTTCTCACTCTCACAACGCAGGCGGTAGCATCGTCGCCCGGGCGGTTGCCGTAAAGCTTGTTGCACTCATCGACGAGAATTGTCGAGAGGGTTTTTGCGGTGTATCCCACATCGGAAATAGACTCCATAAAATCTCTTATATCTTCCGTCTTCCAGCCGAAGTTAAATGCTGTACCTATTCCGGCGTGTGGACAACCATCGCTCATTGCGACAAAAACATCGTTTTCTTTGAGCTTTATCGTTGAGCGGATAACCGTTTTTCCGTCTATGTTAAGCTCGGTTTTGGGGTAATCATAACTCTTGCCGTCACGGAAAAGCATAATGAGCGGATTGTCAAACTGCATAAGCTCGGCAGTTTCGTTATCTTTGATATGAATAATGGTGAAGGTCGAGTATGCAACTCCCCTTACAGAACATATCGGCAAGGTAGCCGCGATAGTCCTTACGCAGTCTTCAAGCTTTAAGCCTTCGGCAAGCATTGTTGATATTATCTTTGATGTAAGCGTTGAAAGAATACTCGCCTTGACGCCGCTGCCTAAACCGTCGGCAAGAACGATAACAGTCGAGTTTTCGTCCTGCTCAACAATGTCAACATGGTCGCCGCAAAGCTCTTCGCCGTAATGATTGATGCTTTTATATCCTATGTCGGTACATAAATCATTCATCAGATATACTCTCCTTAAGCTTTGTGAGGGCAATTTTCGTTTCCGCCGCAGTTTCGCCCAGAAGCGACGCTATCTCCTGAACGATACGCATCTGCTTGTCAACGACCTTGTCGGCGATTTCAACTGTCTGTCGGCTTATGCTTTCTTTCTTTTCCTTTTCACATTCTTCAGATGTGATATCGCGCATAATACATATGAGAAGTCGATAGTCCTTATCGTAAAGAACGGTCTGCTCGACATATTTTTTATATTCGGCAAGATACATTCTCTGGTCCCTTACGCTTCTGCCCGTTTCAAGCACGGTGAGGAATATCTTGGGGTCGAGTATTCTTATTACCTGGTCGCCTAAAACATCGGAGGCGGAACGGATATTCATAATCTTTCTTGCCGCCGTGTTTATCTGCTGGACTTCGAGGCTTTCGTTAAGAACGATAATGCCGTTGGGGGTGTTATTGACAATGTTATCCGAAAAGCTTTCTGCTTTGTCTTTAAGGAACGGCAGACACATTGAAACCTCCGCCTTGCCCTGATAAACGGCAACAGCTTTTTCACGGCAGGTATTGTATCCGCAGGAACCGCAGTTGAGTTCGTCCGATGGCTTGAATTTGCCCATACGATGAAGAATTTCTTCAATCTCGGTTTCGCTCGGCATATTCACCTTGCGGTCAATCATTTCAAAATTCTTTTTAATCTCGTCGGGTTCAAACTCTGATATTTCAAAATCATTCTTACCCGCATAGTTTGCAATTTCCATATAGTCCTTAACGGGCGAATGATGATATTTTTCCATAACTGGACCGCCGATACAGCTTCCTGTGCAGGCGGACATTTCAATGAAGCATTTGTGAATTTTTCCGCTTTCGATATCTTTAAGTGCGGCAATGCAGTTTTCAACGCCGTCAACAACAAGATATGTATAACCCTTTTCTTCGCAGTCCATTGTTTTTAAAATACCGCCCGATGTGGGGAAAAATCTTGCACGGCTGTTTTCGTTTTCGTCCTTTTCGCCCGAAAGCGTAATGTTCTCGCTTTCAAGCCAGTTTGTAAGCTCCTCAAAGGTGAGAACCGCGTCCACAATTCCGCCGTAACGCTCAGCTTCGTCCTTTTTTGAAACGCAGGGACCTATGAAAACTGTCTTTGCGTTGGGGTTACGCTTTTTTATGTCCGAACAATGAGCCTGCATAGGCGACATAACATCCGCAAGAAAAGGAAGCTCCGCAGGAAAATATTTCTGTATAAGAAGATTTACAGAATGACAGCAGGAGGAAATCAAAATGTCACGCTGTTCTTCTCTTAAAATTCTTTCGTATTCGGTCTTTACCATTGTAGCGCCGTAAGCTGTTTCTTCAACCTCATAAAAGCCGAGCTTTCTGAGCGCTTCTCTCATCGAATTTATTCCGACGCCGTAATTTGCCACAAACGAAGGCGCCAGACTTGCAATGACCGGCGCTCCGCTTTGAAGATAAACTTTGATTTTTTCTGTTTCGTCGACTATTTCCTTTGCATTCTGAGGGCAGACAACAAAACATTGTCCGCAAAGAATACATTCATCGTCGATAATATGAGCCTGATTTCCCGAAAATCTTATGGACTTTACGGGGCAGTTTCTGATACATTTATAGCAATTTTTACAGTTGGACTTTTTAAGCGTCATACAACCGGGCATATACTATCCCTCTTCCTTTAATGCCTTTAAAATCTTATCTTCAAAAAATTCCTTGAAATTGTCTTTTGTTACTCCTGTGTAGATATTGTCGTCAACTGTGATTGTAACGCCCTCACGATTGCACTTGCCGGTACAGAAATTACCGGCAAGCGTAATATCGTTTGAAAGGTTGCGCTCTTCAATGGCGCTCTGCAAAAGCGATACAATATCCTCAGACCCTTTTAAGTGGCAGGAACTTCCCACACAAATCTGAACTATCACCCGTATCACACCTTTGCAAGAATTTCTTTATTGAAAAATTCGTCAACAGTATCGGGGGTAAGCGAAAAGAAGTTGTCGTCAACGGTTACGCATACGCCCTGCTGACATTTGCCCATACAGAATGTTCCGCCGAGCTGAACCTTTTCTTTAAGGTCGTTTTCTGCAATAAGATACTGCAACTGCTCTACTACTCTGCGCGAGCCTTTAAGGTGACAGGAGCTTCCTATACATACTGTTACTTTCATTCCGTCACTCCTCATTTTCTGTTACTGATAGTCAACAACATTTACCCACGAGAGAAGGAATTCTCTTTCGTTTTCGTTTGCCTTTACAGACTGTGAAGCGGCAACGATGGGCATCCACTTCTGAACATACTGCTTTGCTGTGTCGCTCTTCTTGCAGAAAAGCTCAAGATATTTCTTTGCTCCGTCAATATCTCCGTTGAGCCAGAAAAGAAGATATGTTCTTGCGGCGTCAGCCGAAGCGTTACCCTGTGTAGCATGCGCCCAGTCGATGATATAGGGCGTGCCGTCATCGGTGATTATAACATTGGAGGGGTTGAAGTCGCCGTGGCAGAGCTTGTTATGCTTGGGCATAGATTCAAGACGGGTAAAGAGGTCGTATCTTGTTGTAGCGTCAAGCTGAGTAAGACCTATCTTGCGGTTCATCTTGTCCTTGAGCTTTGAAAGCATCGGGTTTGTCTTTGACTGAACTTCAAGCTGAAGGTCAACGAGAAGTTCGAGGTATTCGTCCTTCTTATCGGGGTTTTCTTCCATACGCTGAGTAAGAGTCTTACCCTTGATGAATTCGGAAACGATAGCCCACTTTCCGTCTATTGTGGTAACTTCGATAATCTTGTTGATGTTAAGTCCTGTTTCTTCAACTCTTGCCTGATTTAATGCCTCGTTGAGAACATCAGCCTTTGAATAATCGGTATCGAATACCTTTATACATTTGTCACCGTCACGGTAAATGGTCTTTGAATTTCTAACAGCAATCACTCTATCGAGTTTCATAGTTATTCCTCCTTATATTTTCTTCTTTCTGCCCTTGCTTGCTTTAACATAAGCCTGCTTTGCCTTGTCGTTGTCTGAGCTCTTGATTACAGATAAGCCGTCAGGAGTTGCAACTTCTTCAAAATGCTTGCCGTAGTAAGCGTTGAGGTACATCTGCTTGATTTCGCTCATAAGAGGATAACGGGGGTTAGCGCCTGTGCACTGGTCGTCAAATGCCTGCTCAACCATATCGTCGAGTCTGTCAAGGAAGTCCTTTTCGTCAATGCCGTAGTCCTTGATTGTAGCCTTTATGCCGACCTTTTCTTTAAGCTCGTTGATAGCCTTGATAAGACCTTCAAGCTTTTCTTCGTCTGTGTTGCCCTTGATTCCAAGATAATCGGCAACCTCTGCGTATCTTGCAAGAGTGTGGGGGTGGTCATACTGTGAGAAGGTACCCATCTTTGCGGGAACTTCGCTTGCGTTGAAGCGGAGAACTTCTTCAATCATAAGTGCGTTGGCAACGCCGTGAGGAAGGTGATGGAATGCACCGAGCTTGTGCGCCATTGAGTGACATACGCCGAGGAATGCGTTTGCGAATGCCATACCTGCCATTG
>CAMGJS010000020.1 GCA_946056455.1 uncultured Clostridia bacterium
AAACCCTTTACTGTAAAAAAACACCGACTTCCTTTTTTGGAAGTCGGTGTTTTTTCGGGAAACTATTTCCCTATTACCCTTATATTTTCATTTAAGTTGATAGCTGTTGAGTATCCGTCGTCGTCATAAAGCTCGTATGTTGCATTGTCGTATCCTATCAGCTTTATCCACGACGCGTCAAGCTTTGAGGTGTTTTCGGCACTGTCGCCTATGGGGATAGCCTTGCCCTTGCGGATAAAGAACACAAGCTCGTTAAGCTCCGCCCTGACATAATGGTGACCTTTTTGAAGCGTTTCTGTTTCATAGTCGGAAAGACTTCTCATTCTCACCATTTTCATCTCTTCGGGCAGATAAACATATCTTCCCCTTGCGTTCTGCTTATATATTGGAGCAATCATTATTTCATTTCCGAGAAAGAGCTGGTCCTCTACATTTCTTGCGTCCTCGTCATCGCGATAATCGAATGAAATAGGATAGAACATCATCTCGTCTTTAAGGACAGCCTTCATATATTCGCTGTAAATATAGGGGATAAGACCGTATCTTATCTCTATGATATTCTTGCAGTCGGAGCAGTTGTCAAAGCGGTAAAGCTCCTGCTCTCTGGTGCCTAATGCCGAATGATTTCTCATAAGCGGAGTGAACACCGAAAGCTGTAACCAGCGGAGCATAAGGTCCTCCGTAGCGTCGGCATTAAATCCGCCCGTGTCCGCGCCTGTATAGAGAAAGCCTGCCATATTGAGCGACGGCATAAGCTGTAAATTCATCAGAATGTGCGACCACCACGATTTATTGTCGCCCTGCCATATTCCGCCGTAACGGTGCGAGCCGATATATGATGAGCGTGAAAACATAAGTATTCTCTTATCGGGAGAAATTCTACCGAAAGCCTCTCCTGCTGACCTCATCATATTGTAGCCGTAAAGGTTATGCACTTTTCTGTGCGGAACTTTTTTGCCGTCTATATCGTGATAAAACTTGTCATAGTCGCCGATGTTGTTGCTGATACCCTCCACAAGCCCCGTGAACTCAAAGAATTCGTCAATGCCCATATTCTGTTCTGAAAGCTCGTTGACGCGTTTCATAACGCTCTCTAATCTGTCCTCGCAGTAGAATATTGCAGGCTCGTTCATATCGTTCCAGAAGCCCTCTACGCCCTTGTCAATAAGAAAAGCATATTTATCGCCGAACCATTCTCTTGTTCCGGCTTTGAGAAAATCGGGGAAGTGTACTTTTCCCGGCCATACCGCGCCGACAAAGTCCTTTCCGTTTTCGTCCTTGCAAAAGAAGTTGTTTTTTACTCCCTCTTCATAAACGGAGTAGCCGTCCTCAATCTTTACTCCTGCGTCGATAATCGGAACAAGATGGATACCGTCTGCCTTTAAATCTGCGACAAGCTTTTCAAAATCGGGAAAGGTTTCTTCGTTTATCGTGAAGTCCTTGAAACGCTCCATATAATCTATGTCAAGATAAATGCTGTCAAGGGGGATGCCTCTTTTTTTGTATTCAGAAGCGACGGTGCGTATATCTTCTTCGGACTTATAGCCCCACCTGCTCTGTCCAAAGCCGAACGCCCATTTTGGAGCGACATAGCTTTGTCCTATCATCTTACGAAACTGCTTAACAATGTCCTTTTCGCTTTCGCCCGATATTATGTAGACGCAGATATTGCCGTCCTCGGCTGTTACGGTCATTGTGTCGCGGTGAGTAAAGCCTATGTCATAGTCAATTATCCCTGCGTAGTCAAAGAACGCACCGAAAAGCCTTTTGCCCGAAACGATAAAGAAATTGTGCGCGCCGTAAAGGGATGTTGTGTCCTCCTGGTGATTAGGGTTGTCGCTGTTGCAGGCTCTGTACTTCCAACCGCGCTTGTTTATTCCCCTTACCTGCTCGCCCAAGCCGTAGACAATATCCTCTTCATCGAGCATAAGGGTGAACTTTGTGTTGTTTTCATTTTTAAAATAGGGGAGCGTACCCTCTGAAACGGGCAGATTTTCACAAACTGCATAGGTTTCAACAGGGTCCCCGAAGATAAATTTTTCTATCATAAAATTCTCTCCTTATTTTGACAAATCTGTTTTTCTTACAGCGTCACGGACTTTAAGAACAAATGTGGGAGAAACCGAAAGCTCGTCGATACCCATTCTCAAAAATGTTTCGGTGAGCGTTGTATCAGCCGCAAGCTCTCCGCAAATTCCTATCCAGGCGTTGTTTGCGTGAGCATTCTTTGCCGCTATTTCAATGAGCCTTAAAACAGCCTCGTGGTGAGTGTCGCAGAAACGCTCAATGCGAGGGTTCTGTCTGTCGCAGGCGAGTGTGTACTGAGTAAGGTCGTTTGTGCCCACGCTGAAAAAGTCAACGAGAGGTGCTAACTTATCGCTTATTACCGCCGCCGCGGGAGTTTCAATCATAATGCCGAGCTCAATGCTGTCGGAGTATTCAATGCCGTCCCTTTTGAGTTCATTTTTTACAGTATCGCAGAGAGCGAGGATTTCCTCAACTTCCCACACGCTTGTAATCATCGGGAACATTATTCCGAGCTTGCCGTAAACGGAGGCACGGAAAAGTGCTCTGAGCTGAGTTTTGAAAATTTCGGGGCGGTCAAGGCAGAGCCTTATTGCCCGAAGTCCGAGAGCGGGATTTTCCTCTTTGTCAAGGTTAAAATAGTCCGCCTGCTTGTCTGCTCCTATGTCAAGCGTTCTTATTATCACCTTTTTGCCTGCCATACTTTCAAGAACTCTCTTGTATACCTTAAACTGTTCTTCCTCTGTGGGATAATCGCTGTTTTCAAGATACAGAAATTCACTTCTGAAAAGACCTATACCGCCTGCGTCGTTCAAAAGAACTGCCCCTATGTTGTCAACGCTTCCGATATTAGCAAAGACATTGATTTTTCTGCCGTCAAGGGTTACATTCTCCTTGCCTTTGAGCTCTTGCAAAAGAGCTTTCTTTTCTTCGTCGTCCTTTTGCTTTTTCTCATAAAGAGCCTTTGTTTCGTCATCGGGCGATACGATAAATTCGCCCGTAAAGCCGTCGGCAATAGCCATATCTCCGTCCTTTATCTCTGAAAGGAACTTGTCCCCCACCCCGATAATTGCGGGGATATTCATATTTCTTGCAAGAATGGCGGTGTGTGAATTTGACGAGCCGTGAGCAGTTACGAATGCAAGAACCTTTTCTTTGTCAAGAGAAACTGTTTCGCTGGGAGCAAGGTCGTCGGCGCAGATTATCACCTTTTCGTCCGAAAGAGAGGAACTGCTCTCGTTGTCGCCAAGGCAAGAAATAATTCTGTTTGAAATATCCCTCACATCCGCAGACCTTGCCTGCATATAAGCGTCGTCCATTGAGGCGAACATCTCGGCAAAGTTGTCGGCAGTCACCGCAACGGCATATTCGGCGTTGACGGACTGATTTGTTATCATCTCTTTGATAGCATCGTTGTAGTCGTCATCGTCTATCATCATAATGTGTATTTCAAAAATCTGCGCATTAGCCTCGCCAACTTCTTTGAGCGCCTTTTCATAGATTTTTTCAAGCTCTGAAACAGCTTTTTTCTTTGCGTTTTCAAGACGCTCTATCTCCCCGTCGGGATCATCGATTTTTATCCTCTTGACTTCCATATCAGAGCGCTTGAACACCGATATTTTTCCTATTGCGACTGCGCTAAAAACTCCCTTGCCGATATATTTCTCCATAAAAACACCGCCTTTATTTTTGTTGTAAGATTAAAGGTTAGCCTCCAAGAATTCCTTCATTGCCTTTTCTGCGTTTTCTTCGTCAACGCCCGAAACATTCACGGTAATGGTATCACCGCATTTTACTCCGAGCCCCATAAGAGCCATAAGCTTTGTAGCTCCCACTGTCTTTTCGCCCTTTGTGATTGTTATTTCGCTGTCAAGCTCCTTTGCCTTTTTTGCAAGAAGTCCTGCAGGTCTTGCGTGAATTCCGAGTTCGTCCTTGATTGTATATGTGAAAGTTTTCATTGAATTTCTCTCCTTTAATTTATTTTAAGAATTTTGTCGCTGTTTGATACTTTTCCCGAGGTCATTATAGAAATATTCTCATAATCGTCCGTGTTGCAGATTATCATAGGCGTTGTCACCTTATAGCCTGCCTCTTTTATCTTTTCAATGTCAAAGGTGATGAGCAGGTCGCCCGTGTGGACTTCCTGTCCGTCCTTTACATTCGCTTCAAAGAACTGTCCGCCGAGCTTTACAGTGTCAATTCCTATATGAAGAAGTATCTCCGCGCCGTTTTCGGATACAAGATTTACAGCGTGGGCGGTATCGAATACCATATCAACCTTGCCGTTGCAGGGGGAGTAAAGCTTGCCCTCAATGGGTTCTATCGCAACTCCGTCGCCGAGGACCTTTGATGAAAACGCTTCGTCCTCAACATCTTCAAGGGGAATTAAAATTCCGTTAAGGTGAGCAGAAAGCTCCTCGGACTTGCCGTTTGTTTCTGCCTTTGTTTCTTCTTCCTTGCTTTCAACAGAAATATCGTCAAGGTTGTCTGCTTCGGGAGTATCGAGAAAATCTTCAAGTCCCGATTTTATAACGGAAACATGAGGTCCGTATATTACCTGAACACCGTTGCCCTTGTGAATAACTCCCGAAGCACCGCTTTGCTTTAAAAGGTCGTCCGATACAATATCGGGATTTTTAACAGTTACTCTCAGTCTTGTTGCACAACAGTCAAGGTCCGAAAGGTTGGCTTTTCCGCCAAGACCTTTGAGTATCAATGCGCTTGTGCTGTCATGTCCGCCCTTTGCGCTTTCGCCCGACTTCTTCTTGGCTTCCATATCTTTTCTTGTATAAAGCTTTGTTTCTTCGCCGTCGGCTTCTCTGCCGGGAGTTTTAAAGTTGAACTTTGTTATCATAAAGTAGAATACAAAGTAGTAAACAACCGCATAAACAAGTCCCACAATTACAATCCATATCCAGTTTGTCTTTGCGTTGCCCTGCAATATTCCGAATAAGGTGAGGTCGATAGCTCCGCCCGAAAAGGTCATTCCAACGCCGACATTGAAAATGTGCATAAGCATATATGAAAGTCCTGCAAGAACGCAGTGAACGGCATACATAGCGGGAGCTACAAAGAGGAATGTGAATTCAAGGGGTTCTGTAATGCCCGTGAGCATAGAAGTGAGCGCAGCTGAGAGAAGAAGTCCGCCCACAACCTTTTTCTTTTCGGGGCGAGCGGCTCTGTATATCGCAAATGCCGCCGCAGGAAGTCCGAATATCATAAAGGGGAATTTTCCTGCCATAAATCTTGTTGCCGAAACCGAGAAATGCTCTGTCGACTTTGAGGCAAGCTCGGCAAAGAAGATGTTCTGTGCGCCCTGAACTGTAACTCCGTCTATTATCATCGAGCCGCCAAGCTCTGTCTGCCAGAACGGCATATAGAATACATGGTGAAGTCCGAATGGGATAAGCGCTCTTTCAATAATACCATAAATCCATGTGCCTGCATATCCCGATTGAAGAACAAGATTGCCAAGGCTTGCAATACCTGCCTGAATAACGGGCCAGATATAGAACATAAGAACTCCCACAACAAGATAAACAAGGCTTGTTATAATGGGGACAAATCTTGTTCCGCCAAAGAACGAAAGCACCTGGGGCAGCTGTATCTTATAAAATCTGTTGTGCAATGCCGCAACGCCAAGACCTACAATAATTCCTCCGAAAACGCCCATCTGCAAGGTAGTGATGCCGAGAGATACGGTTGTTGAGTTCGGCGTCATAGAGGCAACTCCGCCGTTTGCTGAAATGAGTGCGCTTATTGCCGTGTTCATAATAAGGTAGCCGATAGCACCCGACAAAGCGGCGACTTCTTTTTCTTTTTTTGCCATTCCTATTGCAACACCCATTGCAAAAAGCAGAGCAAGGTTGTCAAAGACGATACTTCCCGTCTTGCTCATAATGTCAAGAATGGTATAGAGAAGTCCGCCCTCATAGATTATCTTGGTCAGTCCGTATGTTTCAAGTGTTGTTGGGTTTGTAAAAGAGCTTCCTATGCCGAGCAAAAGTCCTGCCACGGGAAGAAGTGCGATAGGGAGCATAAACGAGCGCCCTACTCTTTGAAGAACCCCGAAAATTTTTTCTTTCATTTTCTGATACCTCCATATTATTTTTATCGTATCACATCGCGCAAACGGTACCTTTTTGCAGGATATGACGGCATTTATCAGCTTATCCGCTGACTTTTTTAAGGTGAATTGTGAGCGTTATCAGCTCGTCGTCGTTTATGCTCTTTTTGTATGTTTTAAGTATATAGTCCTGAATACATAATGCGCATTTAAAGTGCTTGTTGCAGGTCTTTTTTATCATCGCAACAAATGCGTCGTCGTCGCTTAATGATGTCGGCAAAGGCTTGTTCTGAAAAAGTCTTTGCGCAAGATATTTAAGGTGCGCCAAAAAGCGTTCATAGTTGGGAGACTCTCTGTCAAACTTTGTGCCGTAAAAATATTCGGATATTTCAACGCAACCGTTTATCATCTTTGTTATGTCATAGACATCACTTATTTTTGTGTCAAGCTTTGCGTTTATTATGTGCATTGCAATGAACCCTGCCTCGTCTTTTGTCATATCAACGCCAAGCTGTTCTTTCATCTTTTCAACGCAGTATTCTCCGAGTGCAAGCTCTTTGGGGTAGGATTCTTTTATCGAGTCAAGCAACGGATTTGTAAATTCCATTCCGTTTTTCTTACGCTCAATAGCAAAGGCGATATGGTCGCAAAGAGTTACCAAAAGCGATTCGCTTAGCTTTTCGGGATAAATCTTTCTTATATGCTCCACAATATCATTAGTGAAGTTCATATATTCCTCGGGGATATCCTTTAACATTGATATCATCTTTTTTTGCAGTTCCGAGTCGGTGATGAGATATGTTTTCTGAATTTGATCAGCGTCAACCGTGTCGCCGAATTTTTTTCCGAAGCCTATGCCTTTGCCAGATACAATCTGTTCCTTGCCGTCCTTATCAAGAACGCAGAGATTGTTGTTGTTGATGACCTTTATGACTTTCATAGCATACTCCTGATTTTAAAAATAAAAAAGACCAACCTTTATACACAGCAAGCTCATAAAAGAACCTGAATACAATGCAAAAAGTTGGTTATGCCCAAAAAGGTAACACTCCAATAAATGATCACACGGATATTAAATTTTCTGTGTTCATTTTACCTTATCATATCGGATTTGTCAACTGTTTTTAACAGTAGTTGACAAACTTCTGCATTTTGCACAATCGATTAAATTGTATTATATCTAATTTACACAATCGGCGTTATGCGTAGTATTTTCTGTTTTGGGGATATTATTCAATGAAGCGGAAATAAAAAAAGCACACCAAAGGTGTGCTTTTATTTTTGCAAACTGCAAGTGAAAAAGTAGTTCGTGTCCCACACAGCACAACGAAAAGGTATCCGCCCCCGCTCCGCATATAACATACTGGATTTTTCCGTTCTGCTCTGCAAATTTTTTGAGGCGCTGTTCTGTAAACTGTATTCTTGAAAGCGGAATGGGAGCAAAATATTCGTTGAGAAAATAATCGGTCTGTTCCCCTTTTTCAAGAGAAAATTCCGAGCGTATCCACTCCGAAAGCTCGTCATAATTCTCCTACTATGTCAATAGGGAAGCTGTATTTTGTAAGGATATATTTTCTTTCGCCATTAAACAAAACATTAGTTTTTTACATTGTTTATAGATATTGTATAATATACCCAAAAAAGCTATATAAAATTCTACATTTTAATTTATGAAAACGATTGATTTTTCCTATACATCATAATAGAATTGTACTATGGGCTTTTAAAAAAAATATCGGGAGGATGTTATGCTATGAATATTGCTGTATTCAGCTTTTCACCCAAAAACGAAACAAGTCTTACCTATCACTCAATGCTCTATCTTCAGAAAATTTTTAAGGAGGATAATTTTGACATTCGCCTTGTGGGCGGAAAATGCGCTGTCACCGACGAGGACAAAACCGCTCTTGAAAATGCGGACCTTGTAATGTTCATATCGTCGCTTTTTCATTTCAGCGCGCCTCATCAGATGATGATGTTTCTTGACGACCTTTATGAAAAGTTCGGCGAAATAATGAAGCAAAAAACCTTTACATTCTACTCAACAAGCGGAAAGATAATGGACATTACCATTCACGGCTATGTTGAAAATTATCTTAAAGCTCACAATTTAAAGTATGAGCGTTTTCTGTCGCAGTTTGATTGCAGTATTCTTGAAGATGACGGCAGGGCGGAAATTATCCGCTGGTTCAGCTTTATAAAACAGCATATGTCGGGAGAAGATGTCCGCTTTAAAGACGATAAGTGCAAGGCTGTCGTTGTCGATGTGACGGACGGCTCAAACGAGCGCGTAAACAAGGCAACCGAGGACGCTTTGAAGGCTCTCTCTGATAAGGGAGCGAATGTCACAAGAGTAAACCTCAGGGACTATAAAATCCTCGGCTGTAACGCCTGCTACGGCTGTTATACTACCTGCGTATGCGTTCTCAACAAAGCTGACGACTGGGTTAAATCCTTTAATGATATTATGGAAGATACCGACATTATTATGACAGTCGGAAAGCTCCATTACGGTATGCTGGGACCTATACATAAAGCGTGGCTTGACAGACAGGTACAATTCGGGCGACGACCGTTCTTCCGTGAAAAGATTTTTGATTATCTTCTCGACACCGAGGGCTCTACCGCAGAGGATATGAATATGTTTAAAATTCATTGTTCGGCGATGGGCGGTTTTGGCGGAGATGTTCACAGCTGTATCGGAGATATAAACGAGCTTGACGAGCATATCCGCACCTCTGTTATAATGTATAACCTTGAAATGCGTCACGACCAGGATTTCTACGGCGTAGGAGTGGATATGAAGTTCAAGCGACTTGCCGTTGAGATACAGAATATGGCTGTCAAGGACTATGAATACTTCAAGGAAACGGGTGCATACAAGCCTATGGCGATAAACCCGAACATTGCTCCCGTTTATTCGGGCGAGGATTCCGTAAGGGCGAAAAAGGGCAGACTTATCCCCTATCGTGCGGTGATAAACGACGCCGAAAGCAATATCCCCGATATAAACAAGCGCACAAGGCACAACGAGCCTATGCCACAGCTTGAATATACAAAGCAAGAGGGCAAGAAGCTTTCACTTTTCGGAAAAAAGAAATAGTATGTGAGGAGAATTGATATGAATACAATGAAGAAAATGGGACTTATTATGAGCGTGCTTATGGGCTTTACTATGAGCATTATACTTTCGCTTGTGGGAACGCTCGGCAGCGGACATTTCACAGTTATGGGCTGGTTGAAGTCCTTTGCCATATCGCTTGTTATTTCGCTTATACTGGGCTTTATCATTCCGATGAAAAAGGTTTCTGATGCCGCCTGCTCAAAAGCGGGAGTATCCGTAAACACGATGAAGGGCAGACTTTTAGGCTCTCTCATCTCGGACCTTATCTACACACCGCTCATCACACTTATAATGGTAGCAATAGCTGTTATGGGTGCAACAAAGGCTATTGACGCTCAGATTGCCGAAAAGACAACAGCTCTTGAAGGAATAAGAACAAGTATTTCTCAGATTGAGGGACAGATAGGCGAGCTTTCGGCAAAGGTTGAAAGCGCGTCGGCGGAAGAAAAGGGCGCCTTAAACGGACAGATTGGCGAACTGAAAGGAAAGCTCGGTGAGCTGAACGGACAGGCGGAAGGTCTTAACGGAGCTATAAACGGAATGAACGCGGCAAAGCCTCCTTTCCTGCCCGTTTTCATAAAGAGTCTTATTCTTACATTTATTGTCGGATACATAGCGATATTCATAATTCAGCCGTTGTACCTCGGAGCGCTGATGAAGAAATTCGGATTGACTGAATAGTTGAAAGGGTATCGGGAATTAGAGTACTACCGATAAAGAGGTTTTATCGGTACCGAGCCACAATCTTTGGTTTTTCGTAAAGTTAATTACGAAATGGCAAAGGGGGCTCCACTTAAGGCGATGACCATATAGAAGTATTCCGAAACACTAATGGTTATTGACTAAACGGCGGCTAATTTAAAATGAAAAACAGGCGTATGCAAAAACTG
>CAMGJS010000021.1 GCA_946056455.1 uncultured Clostridia bacterium
GATGGTAAAGAAATTCTCGGGAAAGATTATTAATATTCATCCTTCCTTGATTCCCTCTTTCTGCGGAGTAGGTTTCTATATTGTTGTAGGAGTTCAATGGGGCGACGAGGGCAAAGGCAAGGTCATTGACATCTTAGCTTCACGCGCCGATGTTGTTGTCCGTTCACAAGGAGGAAACAACGCAGGTCACACCGTTGAGGCAAACGGACAGGTCTACAAGCTCCACCTTATCCCGTCGGGTATTCTTTATAAGGACACTCTTTGTCTTATCGGCGCGGGAGTTGTAATAGACCCCAAGGTGCTTTTAGAGGAAATCGACGACCTTTCTTCAAGAGGAGTAACCTTTGACAATCTTAAAATAGACCCGAGAGCGCACATAATTATGCCTTGGCATATCGCTATCGACAAGCTTTCGGAAGAAGCAAGAAGCCCCGAAGCAAAAATCGGAACAACGGGCAGAGGAATAGGTCCTTCATATATGGACAAGGCAGAACGAAGCGGAATAAGAATGTACGACCTTATTCACCCCGAAGTTTTCAAGAAGAAGGCGACAGAGGCAGGCAGGCTCAAAAACGACATTATAACAAAGGTTTACAATGCCGACGCTATTGATGTTGACGCAGTTATCGCAGAGTACAACGAGTACGGCAAGAGGCTTGCAAAATATGTTGACGATGTTTCTGTTCTTACATACGAAGCCGCAAAGGCGGACAAGAAAATTCTCTTTGAGGGCGCTCAGGGAACATTGCTTGACATCGACTTCGGCACATACCCCTATGTAACATCTTCTCATCCCCTTTCGGCAGGAGTATGCACGGGAACGGGAGTTGGCCCCAAGGTCATTACAAATGTAATCGGCGTTGCAAAGGCTTATACAACTCGTGTAGGTGCAGGACCCTTCCCGACGGAGCTTAACGATGAAGTGGGCGAAGAAATCCGTCAGAGAGGACGGGAATTCGGCGCAACAACGGGCAGACCGAGAAGAACGGGCTGGTTTGACAGCGTTATTCTTCGTCACGCAGTAAGAGTAAACGGTCTTACGGGGCTTGCCGTTAATAAGCTCGATGTTCTCAACGGCTTTGAGTACCTTAAGGTCTGCGTTGCATACAAAAAGCCTGACGGCACGATAATCAGGGATTTCCCCGCTACTCTTGAAGAGCTTGAAGGATGTACGCCCGTTTATGAGGACATCAAGGGCTTTGACGAGGATATTTCAGACTGCAAGAGCTTTGACGAGCTTCCGCAGAGCTGTAAGGACTATTTTGCAAGACTTGAAGAGCTTTGCGAATGTCCCATTGTTATGGTCGGTGTAGGACCTAACAGAGAGCAGAACTTAGAAAGAATAAGCTTTTAACTGAAAAGGGTATCGTGGAAACGATACCCTTTTGTTTTGTCCTCTTGCAAGGGAGGGTTTGCTGACGGCAAAACAAAAAATAAAAGCACTTTGAAAGAACGCTCAAAACACTTGCAAAAAAAGCTCATATATGATATAGTATATAATGTATATGTATGCGTAGAAAAGGGGGAGCGTTTTTGAAAAAAAGAATTTTTTTGCTTATCGCTTTATGCTCCCTTATGCTTTCGGGTTGCGTTTCCATAAACGGAGTTGAAAGCCTGCTCCAACCGCCCGAGCCCAGCGGAGAGCAGACGCAGATAAAGCAGGCTCTTATGAGCGCTGTGGGCAAGAATATCAAGCTGAGATATCCGCGACTCGGCGATTATCGTTCTGCTTTTTTAATTGCGGATATTGACGATGAGCCCACGGACGAGGCTATTGTTTTTTATGAAAAAACGGGGATAAGCAATTCGGACGGAAGATTGCGCGTTGCCGTTCTTGACAAAAAGGACGATAAATGGACGGCTGTTTATGATATGTCGGGAATGGGTTCCGATGTTGAAAGAGTGAGGATAGAATATTTAGGAGCACAAAAGGAACCGACAGTTCTCATAGGATACTCCTTTGCGGGAAATATGGGAAAGGTTGTCACGGGGTATAAATACCTTGACGGTCAGTTTCTGGAAACTCTTCATTTCAGTTATCTCAATCTTGAAATAACCGACCTTGACAATAACGGCGAGAATGAAATATCCCTTCTTACCGCCGAGGGAACTATCAAGGTGTGCAGTGCGACCTCCGACGGCTTTCAGTTCTCTGAAACTGTGGTTGAAAGGGGAACGGACGGCGGATATGCAAAGGTGACAAACGCCCTGCTACCCGACGGAAGAAACGCTCTTTATGTTGACACGGCTTATTCGGACGGCATGACGGCTACGCAGGTGATATACAGTCAGAACGGTTTTCTTAAAAACCCCGTATACACCTTGCAGACGACCACAACTGCCAATACTATGGTGAAAACGATGCGACCGACGGGGTATGCGTCCGTTGATGTTGACGGGGACGGCGTTGTGGAGATACCGATGCCCGTTATTATGACAGGCTATGAAAACGAGGACAGCGGTTCGTGGCTATATCTTACAGAGTGGTATGTGTTCAACCCGTCGACCTTAAAGCTTGACAAGAAAAACATAGGATACTACAACATATCGGACGGCTATTGCTTTATGATGCCGAGCAGATGGACGGGTTCTGTAACTGTCAAGAGGGATATTGCAAAGAACGAGATAGTCTTTTATAAATACGAGGGCGACATATACGGCGATATGAAAGAGCTTATGAGGATATGCGTTGTAAGAAAAAGCGATGTCGCCGAAAAGCTTTCAGAGGGGTATATTGCAATAAAGGAAAGCGCTCAGATGGAATATCTTGTGAAGATTTCAGACGATAAATCCGAGCCTCTTGTTCCGACGGAGAGCGAAGTGCTTTATAACTTTAACCTTGTATGATTTGGAGGATTTTATATGAAAAGAATACTTGTATGCGAGGACGAAGATGTTATCCGCGAATTTGTGGTAATAAACCTTAAAAGAGCGGGTTATGATGTTGTGGATGTAAACTGCGGAGAAGAGGCTATACGAGTTTTCAACAGCGAAAACGGCAGGTTTGATGTCGCTCTTTTAGACATTATGATGCCCGGTATCGACGGCTTTCAGGTGTGCAAGGCTCTCCGTGAAAAAAGCTCAAGAATGGGTATAATAATGCTTACTGCAAAGACAAGAGAGATTGACAAGGTATCGGGGCTTATGATAGGCGCCGACGATTACATAACAAAGCCTTTTTCTCCCTCGGAACTGACAGCGAGAGTTGACGCCGTTTATCGCAGGGTATGTATAAGTCTTGAATCGGGAACTCCGCAGAAGGAAGAGGAGAAAAAGCTTGTATCGGGACCTTTTAAGCTTGATGTCAAGAGCAGGTGCATAATAAAGAATGATGTTCCCATTGAGCTGACGCAGGTGGAATATCAGATACTTGAATACTTCTTTGAAAATCAGAACATTGCCCTTGACAGAAAAAGCATTTTAAGGCATATATGGGGCGACGGATATTTCGGCGACGACAAGATTGTCGATGTAAACATAAGAAGAATAAGAATGAAGATAGAGGACGAGCCCTCAAACCCGAAGTACCTTGTGACGATATGGGGCTTCGGATACAGATGGGGCGACGGCACACAAAAGGTTTAAGGAGGACAGGCTATGTCGGCAAAGCGAAGTATCACAAGACGCTGGCTTATAAATAATCTCGGCGTTATCACGGCGATACTCACCGTTCTTGTAATAGTCTTTGCCACAACTATCCACACCTACTACTACTCGGCGGCAAGGCAGTATATCTCGTCAAGGCTTACTGTTCTTGTCAACACCTTTACAAGATATTCTCAGAACGCAAACCTTAACTTTGACACCGAAATGAGAAATATGGTCGAGACCTTTTCGGACAAGGACAAAATGGAGCTTATGGTCATTGACGACAGAGGAAATGTGATGATAACCTCGTCGGGATTTTCTCCGCAAAAAAATATCGTGATGAAGGATTACACCGAGGCGTTGCTTTCGCCGAACAATTCGGGATATTATATCGGAAGCGACGGCAACGGCGGAAAGATAATGGCGGTATGCGCCGTTTTCAGCGGAATAAACAGCGATTACAGCGCACTGAGAATGGTTGTTTCTCTTTCAAATATCGACAGGCAGATAACAGTTTATGTTATTATTGCAATAGTGATAAGTCTTATCATTATCAGCCTTGTTATGCTTTCGGGACTTTACTTTATAAAGTCGATAGTTATACCCGTAAGGCAGATAGGAGCAACGGCAGGCAGGTTTGCAAAGGGCGATTTTTCATCGAGAATACCCAAAAAAAGCGACGATGAAATAGGCGAGCTTTGCGACACTGTAAACTATATGGCGGACGAGCTTTCAAACGCTGAGGCTTTGAAGAATGAGTTTATTTCAAGCGTTTCCCACGAACTGAGAACTCCCCTGACGGCGATAAAGGGCTGGGCGGAAACCTTATGCGAGGTTGACGACGAGGAAACCTTCAAAAAGGGTATGAGGGTTATTTCAAACGAGTCGGAAAGGCTTTCGGAGATGGTTGAGGAGCTCCTTGACTTTTCAAGAATGCAGAACGGCAAGCTCGCGTTGCAGAAAGCGAAGATGGATGTCTTGGCGGAGCTTGGCGAGGCGGTGCTCATATATGAAGAAAGAGCGAAGAAAACGGGCGTTAAGATAATATACAACGAGCCTGAAACCTTGCCCATAGTTTTCGGCGACAGAAACCGCATAAAGCAGGTTTTCATAAATGTTATCGACAACGCGGTGAAATATTCGGGCGAGGGCAAAACGGTGGGCATTGAAGCCTTTGAGGACGAGGACGGAAATGCTGTTGTCACAATATCGGATAACGGATGCGGAATATCGGAAAAGGATCTGCCGAGAATAAAGACAAAGTTCTATAAGGCGAACAATACTGTGAAGGGCTCGGGAATAGGTCTTGCCGTGGCGGACGAGATAATTGAAATGCACGGCGGAACACTTGACATTTCAAGCGTTCTGGGCGAGGGAACAACGGTTGAGATAACGCTCCCACCCTGTGAAATATAAATTGAAAAGAGAGAAAAAATGAGTAAGAAAAATTCAAAGGAAAAATTCAAATCAAAAATCGGCGGACAGGCTCTTATCGAGGGAATAATGATGCGCGGAATAGGCAAGTCCGCAATGGCTTGCAGACTGCCGAGCGGAGAGATCGATGTGGAAGTATGGGATAACAAAAACGGCAAGAACGCTCCGTGGTATACGAAAGTTCCGCTGATAAGAGGTTGCGTCAATATGGTCATCTCTCTTGCGGACGGCTACAAGTGCCTTACAAAATCAATGGAAAAGCAGGGCGAAAGCTATGAGGCGGAGTCGGAAACGAAGTTTGAAAAATGGCTTGAAGAAAAACTCGGCGACAAGCTTATGCCCGTTATGACGGTGATAGCCTCCATACTCGGAGTGGGACTTACGCTTGTGCTGTTTTTATGGTTGCCCAGCTTTCTTTCTGAATTTTTAAGACCTGTTGTTTCGGGAATACCATACGAAACGCTGAAAGCGGCGGCTGAAACGGGAGAACAGCTTGACATTCCCTCTTATGTCACACCCGTTATGGTAGCGTTTGAGGGTATCATAAAGCTGTTGATATTTGTGCTGTATCTTTATTTCACCTCAAAAATGGCTGATATGCGCACAATGTATAAATATCACGGCGCGGAGCATAAAACTATTGCCTGCTATGAGGCGGGCGAGGAGCTTACCGTTGAGAATATAAAAAAGCACACAAGATTTCATAAAAGATGCGGAACAAGCTTTCTTGTGCTGACGCTTATTGTGAGCGTCATTGCAGGCTCGTTCATAAAATATGATAATGTCGTTCAGCGAATGGGGTACAGAATTCTGCTTTTGCCGATAATTGTGGGAGTATCTTATGAACTGATAAAGCTTGCGGGAAGATATGATAATGTACTGACGGCGATAATTTCCGCCCCTGGATTATGGCTTCAACGAATTACCACAAACGAGCCCGACGACAAGCAGATTGAATGTGCAATAGAGGCGTTAAAGCCCTGTATCCCCGAAAATAAGGAAGATGACAAGTGGTAATCGACAGAGAGCTTTTAAGGCTTGTAAAAAAAAATATCCCGTCGGATTTTGAGGCAAGACAGCTTTGCGAATATCTTATAAAAAACGGCATTGAGGATAAGGCGGAGGAATTGTCCCTTAAAAGAAAATCGGGGTATCCGTTGCAGTATATAATAGGCGAGTGGGACTTTTTCGGGCGGACATTCAAAGTCGGCGAGGGAGTGTTAATTCCAAGGGCGGACACCGAAACGCTCATTGAAACGGTGCTCTCGACAGACTGCAAAAAGAGCGTTATTTGTGACCTTTGCAGTGGGAGCGGTTGTATAGCGATAACGCTTGAAAAGGAAACGGGTGCGAAAGTATACGCCTTGGAAAAATCAGAAAAAGCCTTCGGATTTTTAAAAGAGAATGTTACGCTCAATAATTCCTCGGTTGAATGTGTTTTCGGGGACATTTTTGACGAGAGCGTTAAGGACAGCGTTCCTAAAACGGACATAATAGTATGCAATCCGCCCTATCTTACAAGAGATGATATGAACGCTTTGCAGACGGAGGTTTCTTTTGAACCGAAAGAAGCTCTTTTTGGCGGAGAGGACGGACTTTTGTTCTATCGCAGGGTGACTTCATTCTGGAAAGAAAAAATACAAGACGGCGGATATATTTTCTATGAAATAGGAAAAGGACAAGAAAAGCAGGTTTCTGAAATTCTTATGGAAAACGGCTTTGAAGATATAAAATATCAAGAGGATTTATGTAAAATCATCAGGGTAGTATATGCCCGAAAGAAATAGGAGGACAATATTATGGCAATCGAAAAGAAAAAGGAAAAAAAGGCAGCTCCCGCCGCTATGCCGCAGACAGCGGAGGAAAAGAAAAAGGCTATTGATACAGCTATTGCGCAGATAGAAAAGCAGTACGGCGCAGGAGCGGTTATGCGACTCGGCGCAACAAAGACGATGAATGTGGACGCTATCCCCACGGGCTCTATGATGCTTGATATGGCTCTCGGAATAGGCGGTGTTCCGAAGGGAAGAATTGTTGAAATATACGGACCTGAAAGCTCGGGTAAAACTACCGTTGCTTTGTCTGTTGTATCGCAGGCGCAGAAGCTTGGCGGAGAGGTTGCGTTTATAGATGTTGAACACGCCCTTGACCCCGAATATGCAAAGCTTCTTGGCGTAAACATTGACAATATGCTTGTTTCTCAGCCCGATTCGGGCGAGCAGGCTCTTGAAATTATGGAGGCTCTTGTGCGCTCAAACGCTATTGATGTTATCGTTCTCGACTCTGTTGCGGCAATGGTAACAAAGGCGGAAATCGACGGCGAAATGGGCGATACTCATGTGGGACTTCTTGCAAGGCTTATGTCCCAGGCGATGAGAAAGCTCACAGCGGCTATTTCAAAGTCGAACTGCGTTGCTATTTTTATTAACCAGGTGCGTGAAAAGATAGGAGTAATGTACGGCAACCCCGAAACGACAACGGGCGGTAGGGCGCTTAAATTCTACAGCTCGGTGAGAATTGAAGTCCGCAGAGGAGAGGCACTCAAATCGGGCAGTGAAATTATCGGAAACAGAACAAAGTGCAAGGTAGTAAAGAACAAGGTTTCTCCTCCGTTTAAGGAATGTGAATTCGATATTATCTACGGCGAGGGAATATCGAGAGTGGGCGAGGTATTAGACCTTGCCGTCGACCTGGGAATTGTCCAGAAGGGCGGAGCGTGGTTCAGCTACGGCGACAAGAAACTTGGTCAGGGCAGAGATAACTCAAAGGAATTCTTAAAGCAGAACCCTGAAATTATGCAGGAAATTGAAGACAAGATTATGGAGTCCAAGGACAAGATAACGATGACTTCGGCAAAGTCTAAAAAGACAGAGGCTGTCAAGGCGGCGGCAGAGGCGGCTAAGAAGTCGGCTCAGTCAACGGCGGATATTGTAGCCGACACTGAGGACGATTTTGAAGAATTCAACCCTGCGGACGATGATGAATAATCCCGAATACAAACGCGCAAAGGAACGCGCTCTTTACATACTCGAACAAAGAGACCATTCTTATTCGGAGCTTTACTCAAAGCTTGAAAAGAATTACAGTGAAGAAGTATGCTTTGCCGTTTGCGACAAGATGACCGAGATAGGTCTTATCAATGACGCTCTTTATGCAGAAAAGCTTGCAAAATATTATTTCACCGTTAAAAAATACGGGAAGTACCGAGCCTTTTCGGAGATGAGAAGAAAAGGTCTTGACGATGAGGACATAGAAAACGCAAGCGAGGAATATCTTTCGGATATGACGGAGCGGATAAGGGAAATAATAGAGAAGAAATACCTTAAATATCTCTCGGACGAAAAGGGTATTACCAAAACAAAAAACGCTCTTGTGCGACTTGGATATTCCTATGACGACATAAACAGCGTTATGGAAGAATTTTATGAATAAAGGGGACTTTAAAGATGTCTTTAAAAATCGGAATGGTATCTCTCGGCTGTTCAAAAAATCAGGTTGACGCCGAAAGAATGCTCTTCAAGCTGAAAGAGGCAGGCTTTGAAATATCGGGTGACGCAGGTCTTTCGGATATTGTCATTGTCAACACCTGCGGTTTTATTCAGAGTGCAAAGGAGGAGGCTATTGAAACTATCCTTGAATTCTGCACACTGAAAAAAGAGGGCAGAATTAAGGCGGTCATCATTACGGGCTGTCTTGCCGAAAGATACAAGGAAGAAGTTTCGGAGCTTATCCCCGAGGCTGACGCTGTTATCGGTATCGGCTGTAACGAGGATATTGTCGCTATCGTGAAAAAGGTTGCAGAGGGCGAAAAGGTGAACCGTTTTGACAAGAAAGAAAATCTTTCTCTTGACGGTGGAAGAATAATCTCAACATTGCCGTTTTTTGCATATCTCAAAGTGGCGGAAGGTTGCGACAACTGCTGTTCATACTGCGCTATTCCGATGATAAGAGGTCGTTTCAGGAGTAAGCCCATTGAAAAGGTCATTGAGGAGGCAAAATTCCTTGCAAATAACGGAGTGAGGGAAATAAACCTTATTGCTCAGGACACAACAAGATACGGCGATGACCTTTACGGCGCGTCAAAGCTCCCCGAGCTTTTAACGGAGCTTTGCAAAATAGAAAACTTGCGCTGGATAAGAATACTTTACTGCTATCCCGAAAGAATAACTGATGAACTTTTAGATGTTATGGCGAAAGAGGACAAAATAGTAAAGTACATTGATGTCCCCATTCAGCATATAAACGGAGATATTTTAAAGAAGATGAACAGAAAGGGCGACAGAGAATTCCTTTCTTCTTTAATGAAAAAGATAAGAGAGAAAGTCCCAGGTGTGACTTTAAGAACTACTCTTATAACAGGCTTCCCCACAGAAACAGAGGAGCAGTTTGAGGAGCTTGCCGAGTTTGTTAAAGAAACGGAATTTGACAGATTAGGCTGTTTCCCCTATTCAGAAGAAGAGGGAACAAAGGCGGCTGAAATGACTCCGCAGGTAGATGAGGAAGTAAGACAGCAGAGAGCCGACAACATAATGGAACTTCAAAACATAATCTCTGAAAAAAAGAACAAGGAAATGATGGGGAAAATTGTCGAGGCAGTTGTAGAGGGCTTTGACAGATACGCCGAATGTTATTTTGGAAGAACAGCGGCGGACGCTCCCGATATTGACGGAAAGATTTTCTTTACAAGTGAAAACAAGCTTGCGATGGGGCAGTTTGTTGCCGTGCGCATAGACGATACTATGGACTATGATTTGATTGGAGAGGTTATCTGATGAATTTGCCGAATAAACTCACTCTGTTAAGGGTAATACTTGTTCCGTTTTTTGCCGTGGCGGCGCTTGTGGACTTTCCGTTTCATTATTTTGTTGCGGCGCTTATTTTCGTTATAGCCTCCGTTACAGACTGTCTTGACGGATATATTGCAAGAAAGAACAATCTTGTCACCGATTTTGGAAAGTTTTTAGACCCTCTTGCTGACAAGGTACTCGTTATGGCGGCGCTTGTGTGTATGCTTTAT